>NZ_JBEXOP010000004.1:0-247568 GCF_040611575.1 Streptomyces sp. NPDC006610 | reverse complement strand
GCATCCCCCGGCGTCAGGATGTCATGATCGGCGAAATGCAGCTGGAACGACGACACCCCCGGCAAAGTCCCCGCAGGAGCCCGGATCTCCGCCGGAAAATTCGGCAGCGTCGACAGATCATTACCGAACGACGCCGTCTGGGACGTGAAACGGTCACCCGTCAACTGCATCCCGTCACCCGAATCCCCCGCAAACCTGATGACCACCCGGTCGAGACGGCGCACGTCCTTCACGTCGGCCGCTTTGCGCTGTTCTCCCACGACCGTTCCGTCGGCCTGCTCCGCTGGACTACTGACCTGGCTCGTCACTGAACTGGTCCTCCTTCGAGGCGGCTGTCTGGGACCGGCCTTTCCGTAGGCCCTCCCAGATCAACCCTACGTCCGCGGGGGTCGGCTCCCCCGGGTCATTCGCATGATGAACACGACCGGCGGGGGCACGCTTCAGGAGTTGAGATACGTGAGCACCGCGAGCACGCGCCGGTGGTCGCCCTCACTCGGCGACAGACCCAGCTTGAGGAAGATGTTGCTGACGTGCTTCTCGACCGCGCCGTCGCTCACCACCAGCTGCTTGGCGATCGCCGAGTTGGTCCGCCCTTCCGCCATCAGCCCCAGCACCTCCCGCTCCCGCGGCGTGAGCCCCGCGAGCACGTCCTGCTTACGGCTGCGCCCCAGCAGCTGGGCCACCACCTCCGGGTCGAGGGCGGTGCCGCCCTGGGCCACCCGCACCACCGCGTCCACGAACTCCCGCACCTCGGCGACCCGGTCCTTCAGCAGATACCCGACCCCGCGGCTCGATCCGGCCAGCAGCTCGGTGGCGTAACGCTCCTCGACGTACTGCGACAGCACCAGCACCCCGAGTCCCGGATACGTCTTCCGCAGCCGTACGGCGGCCCGGACGCCTTCGTCCGTGTGGGTGGGAGGCATCCGCACGTCGGCCACCACCACGTCCGGAAGGTGGCCCTCGGCTTCCAGCTCGGTGATCGTCTTGATCAGCGCCTCCGCGTCGCCGACCCCGGCGACCACGTCGTGCCCGCGGTCGGTCAGCAACCGGGTGAGCCCTTCCCTGAGCAGCACCGAGTCCTCGGCGATCACCACACGCACCCTGTCCTCCACGACCCACATCCCCCACAATCCGGCTCCGCCACGTACGACGCGCCAAGCATTCCAGCTTTCGGCACATCCGGTGGCGAAGGAAGCCAGGCTGTGGATAACCCGGGGATGAGGCTGTGGACAAGTGGACAGTGGACAAGTGGGCAAGTGTGGACGGGCGGACAACAGGTCGGGGCTCCGTGGCCACGCTCAGGCCGCCCGCGCCATGGCTACGGCATGGTCCCGCCAGGGCGGGCCGCGGCCGAGGAGGTCCTGCATGGGCAGGGCTACGGACCCAGCCGCACCAGGGCAGGGCTGCGGCTCAGCCCCGCCAGGGCAGCTCCGCCGTTATCCGGGTGGGGCCGCCCGCCGGGGAGTCCACGACCAGGATTCCGTCCACCGCGTCGAGCCGCTCCGTCAGGCCCGCCAGCCCGGAGCCCTGCGCCGCGTTCGCACCCCCCACCCCGTCGTCCTCCACCTGGATCATCAGCCGGTCCTCCACCCGCCAGACGTCCACGGCCGCCGACGTGGCCCGCGCGTGCTTGCTGATGTTCTGGAGCAGCTCGGAGACGGTGAAGTAGGCGATCCCCTCGATGGCCGGCGCCGGCCGCGACGGCAGGTCCACCTCCACCCTCACCGGCACCGCGCACCGCGACGCCACCGCCGACAGTGCCGCGTCCAGTCCCCGGTCGGTCAGCACTGCCGGGTGAATGCCCCGCGCCAGGTCCCGCAGCTCCTGCAGCGCCGTCTTCACCTCGCCGTGCGCCTCGTCCACCATCCGTGCCGCCGTCTGCGGATCCTCCGCCAGCTTCTCCTTGGCCAGGCCCAGATCCATCGCCAGCGCCACCAGCCGGGCCTGAGCCCCGTCGTGCAGGTCCCGCTCGATGCGCCGCAGATCGGCGGCGGCCGTGTCCACCACGACCCCCCGGTCCGACTCCAACTCCACCACCCGCGTCGCCAGCCGTGAGGGACCCAGCAGCCCGTGCACCAGCACCCGGTCCACCAGCGTCAGTGCCCGCACGATCCACGGCGTGGCCAGCGTGATCAGCAGTCCCACGGACGCCGTCACCGCGATCTCGAACGGGTTGTCGAGGTACACCCGATGCGTCTCGTCACCGTACAACTGCAGCCCGTCCTGGCCGGCGTAGGCCGGGAACAGCCAGAACCACAGCGGATACGTCAGCATCGTCCAGCCGCACGCCCAGAAGCCCACCGCGACGGCGAAGGAGAACACCGCCCACGGGAACTGCAGCACCATGTACAGCAGCTGACGCCACGACGTGCCGCTCTTGAGGACCGCCCCCATCCACGGCATCAGCCCCCGGCCCCGCACGCGCACCGGCTCCGGAGCCTCCACGTCGAGGTCGAGCAGCGCCCGGGCCCGCGCCCGCTCCATCGCGCCCAGCCCCCGGCACCCCGCCAGACCCGCCGCCAGCACCGGAACGCCGAGAAACGTCACCAGCAGCCCCGCGCCTATCGAAACCATCATGACCGCGTACGTGAACAGCAGGATGCCGATCGGCAGACCGAGCAGCACATACGCCAGCTCCGCCCAGCTGCGCGCCTCCACCGGCGCCCGCAACGCGGCCGGCAGCCTCCACCGGCGCCCGCCGCGGCGCCCGTACGCGGACCCGCTCCCGTACTTCCCGTACGTCCGGTGCTCCTCGTACCGTCCGTACTCCTCATAGTCCCGGTAGTCCGGGTAGTCCCGGTAGTCCCCGTACTCCGTGGCCATCGGCTCGCCCCGTTTCTGCTCGTCGCGTCGTATCTCCACCCTCGCCGACGGCGGATGCGCGGACCATGGAGCACGTCTCCCTCTTGGGCGGGGGGTTTTCCCTACCTCCGCCCGAGGAGCCCTACTGCTCCGGCCGGTCGCGCCACGGCAGTTCGGCCGTGATGAGCGTCGGCCCGCCCTCCGGCGACTCGACCACGAGCAGCCCGTCCACCGCGTCCAGCCGGTCGGCCAGCCCGCGTATCCCCGTGCCTCCGTCGAGCCGAGCGCCGCCGCGCCCGTCGTCGCCGACCTGTATGAGAAGCCGTTCCTCGGTACGCCACACGTCCACGGACGCGGATCTCGCCCCGCTGTGCTTGCTGACGTTCTGCAGCAGCTCGGAGACGGTGAAGTAGGCGATGCCCTCGATGGCCTCGGCCGGCCGGACGTCCAGGTCGACCGTCACCTTCACCGGCACCGTGCAGCGCGAGGCGACCGCGGAGAGCGCCGCGTCCAGGCCCCGGTCGGTGAGCACCGCCGGATGGATCCCGCGGGCCAGATCACGCAGCTCCTGCAGCGCCAGCTTCACCTCGCCGTGCGCCTCCGCGACCATCACCGCCGCCTGGTCGGGATCCTCCAGCAGCTTCTCCTTGGCCAGGCCCAGCCCCATCGCCAGATTGACCAGCCGGGCCTGCGCCCCGTCGTGCAGGTCCCGCTCGATACGGCGCAGGTCGGCGGCGGCCGTGTCCACCACGACCCCCCGGTCCGACTCGAGCTCCGCGATCCGCCGCTCCAGTTCGTCCGAGGGCGACAGCAGACCCCGCACCATCGCCCGGTCGGCGTTGGCCAGTCCGCGCGCCACGAACGGCAGCACCGGCCACAGCACGAACAGCGACGTCAGCGTGATGGTGAAGGTGAGGATGCCCCAGGGCAGCCGCATGAAGTCGTAGAGCATGGTCCGCCAGCCCACGGGGTCCTTCAGCATCATCCATATACGCGGCAGGAATCCGCCCGCCCCGCGCAACGGCAGTCGGCTCGGCTCGTCCACCCGCACCCCGAGCAACGCCCTCGCCCGCCCCCGCTCCAGCCGGCCCAGCAGCCGCGCGCCCATCAGACCGAGGGCGAGCAGCGGGAAGCCGATCACCGTGACGGTCAGGAAGGCGCTGGTGAACAGCACCGTCGCCACGTAGACGAAGCCCAGCAGAGCCATCGGCAGGTTCGTCAGGAGATGGACGATCTCCTTCCACGTGTGCGCGTCGTAGGCGAAACGCGGTGGCGGCGGACGGTGGCCGCGGACTTCTTCGTCCTTGGCGGAGTCGGTGTCCACACCGGAGTTCGCGTCGTGGCGCGCGTCCGAGCCGTGGCGTGCGGCGTTCGAACCGTCGCGTGCGTCTGCGGCTCGGCCCGGAAGGCCGTCGTCAGGAGTACCGTCGCGTTTGCGGGCGTGATCGGGGTCGGCTGCCGTGGCGCCCGGGGACGGGAAATAATCGGTCACATGGGCTAGCGTGCCGGGTGGCGCGCCGCCACGCCATGAGGTGGACCGCCAGGTCCGGACTGAGGAAAACCCCACCCCGGCATCTCAAGGCGTGACGGGCTGCTTACCGTCCCTTTAGCAGGCCCTAGACTCCCGTGCGTAACACGGTCATGGGTCGAGGTCAGGGAGCGAGGGGCTGACGTGCGGGAACCGAGCGCCGAACCGATGGTCGCCGTCGCGGCCGACTACTTTCAGTCCTACTCCGTCGTCGGACTGCTCGCCGCGATCGGCGTGCTGTTCGTCGCCGTCGCCTTCGGCGCGGGCCGGCTGCTGCGCCCCGTCGTCCCCACCCCGGAGAAACTGCTGACGTACGAGTGCGGCGTCGACCCCGTCGGCGAGGGCTGGGCCCACACCCAGGTCCGCTACTACGTCTATGCCTTCCTCTACGTCATCTTCGCCGTCGACTCGATCTTCCTGTTCCCCTGGGCCACGGTCTTCGCCGCCCCCGGCTACGGCGCGACGACCCTTGTGGAGATGTTCATCTTCCTCGGCTTCCTCGCCGTGGGCCTGCTGTACGCCTACAAGAAGGGAGTTCTGGCATGGACGTGACGCCCACTCCTGTGTCGCTCCCCGAGCCGAAGCGTCTCGGCGCCCTCGCGCGCCTCGCCCCCGAGCCGATGAAGGTCGTCCTCAACTGGGGCCGCCGCTACTCGCTCTGGGTCTTCAACTTCGGCCTGGCCTGCTGCGCCATCGAGTTCATCGCCGCGTCGATGGCCCGCCACGACTTCATCCGCCTCGGAGTCATCCCGTTCGCGCCGGGACCCCGCCAGGCCGACCTGATGGTCGTCTCCGGCACGGTCACCGACAAGATGGCGCCCGCCGTGAAGCGGCTCTACGAGCAGATGCCCGAGCCGAAGTACGTGATCTCCTTCGGCGCGTGCTCCAACTGCGGCGGCCCGTACTGGGACTCGTACTCCGTCACCAAGGGCGTCGACCAGATCATCCCCGTCGACGTCTACGTCCCGGGCTGCCCGCCCCGGCCCGAGGCGCTGCTCCAGGGCATCCTCAAGCTCCAGGAGAAGATCGCCCGCGAGTCGCTCGGCGAGCGCTACGGCGTCACCGCGCCCCGGCCCTCCACGGCGGCCCTGCAGAGCGGCCTGGTCCAGCCGCCGGCGCCCGGCGGCAGCGGCGCCGGTGCGGGAGAGGCCCGATGAGCGGCGACGCCGGCACGGGAACGGCCGGCTGGCTTCCCGCTCCCGCCGAGGACCTTTTCGGCGCGGACGCCACCGCCGAGGAGTCGTACGAGGTCCTCACGGTCGACGTGCCCCCCGCCGCCTGGACGGCCGCCCTGCGCACCGCCCGCGACGAACTGGGCTGCACCTACTTCGACTGGCTCAGCGCCGTCGACGAACCGGGCACCGGCTTCCGCGTCTCGGCCCATGTCGTCGCCCTGTCGCCGGTGCGCCGGCTGATGCTGCGCACGACGGTCCCGCACTCCGCGCCCGCCCTCGCCTCGGCCGTCGGCGTATACGCGGGCGCTGCCTGGCACGAGCGCGAGACCCACGAAATGTTCGGCGTCACCTTCGAGGGCCACCCCGGCATGGACCACCTCCTCCTTCCGGAGACCTTCGAGGGCCACCCGCTGCGCAAGGACTTCGTCCTGGCGGCGCGCGTCGCGAAGGCATGGCCCGGCGCGAAGGAACCCGGTGAGTCGGAGCACGGCGGCCCCAAGCGACGCCAGATGCTGCCACCTGGCGTCCCCGACCCGAACGAGTGGGGCCCCCTGAAGGGTCAGCTCCCCCCGGCCCCCGCCCGCCCGGCCCGCACCCCGCGAGCCGCGGGCGACCGCCCCGTACGCCGCGCCCGAACGGCGTCGGAGGGCTCTGCAAGCCAGACGGCCCCGACCACGGATGCGGCACCTCCCGCGCCGGGTGCCCCCGCGGCCGGCGAGACGGCCCCACGGACCGGCGTCCCCGCCGGTCCGCGCCGCGCCCGGAGCGTGAGCGAGGGCTCGGCGTCCCAGCGGGTGGAGAGCACGCAGTCCTCGGAGGCACCGGCGACCGGGAAGCCGACGCCCTCGGCACCCTCGACCGCCCCCGCCGGTCCGCGCCGCGCCCGAAGCGCCTCCCAGGGCTCGGCTTCCCAGCGCGCCCAGACTCCGCCCTCCGCGCAGCCGAAGGCCTCGGCCGCCCCGCGCAGTCCGGATGCCCCCTGGCACCACGCCCGCCCGGCGTTCGAGGAGCCCGAGCCCGGAGCCCAGGCCGAGCCCGCGGCCCAGGCCGAGCCCGCGGCCCAGGCCGAGCCCGCGGTGAAGCCCGAGCCCGCGGTGAAGCCCGAGCCCGGAGTCAAGGCCGAGGCCGATCCTGGCTTCCAGCCGGAGCCTGCCGTCCGGCCCGAGCCTGCGGCCCAAGCCGAGCCCGCGGCGAAGCCCGAGCCCGGCCCGAAGGCGGAGGGCGTCCGGCCCCAGGAGCAGCCCGAACCGTCCTCGCAGCCCGAGCAGGCACCTCGGCCCGAGCAATCGCGACGGCCCCAACAACCGGGACGCACCGAACACCGCTCGCGGCCCGCACACCCCGAAGACCCGGAAGGAGGCCGGCAGTGAACGACGCTCTCGACGTCATCCTGCGACTCCTGATCGTCTTCGTCGTCTTCCTCACCTTCCCCCTGCTCATCGGCCAGACCGAGCACAAGGTGATGGCCCACATGCAGGGCCGCCTCGGCCCGATGTACGCCGGCGGCTTCCACGGCTGGGCCCAGCTCGTCGCGGACGGCGTGAAGTTCGTGCAGAAGGAGGACGTCGTCCCCGCGGGCGCGGACCGCCGGATCTTCCAGCTCGCCCCCGCCGTCGCCCTCCTGCCGTACCTCCTCGTCCTCCTCGCCATCCCGATCGGCCCCGGAGAAGGCGCCGTCGGCGTGGTCGTCGACGCGGGCGTCTTCTTCGTGCTCGCGGTGATGGGCGTCGGCGTGCTCGGCTCGCTCATGGCCGGCTGGGCCTCCGCCAACAAGTTCTCCCTCCTCGGCGGCCTGCGCACCGCCGCCCAGCTCCTCGCCTACGAACTCCCCATGCTGCTGGCCGCCGCCTCCGTCGCCATGGCGGCCGGCACCGTCTCCCTCCCCGGCATCCTCGACGCGTTCGAGTGGTGGTGGCTGCCCTGGCAGATCGTCGGCGCGATCGTGTTCTTCGTGGCGGGCCTGGCCGAACTCCAGCGACCCCCGTTCGACATGCCGGTCGCCGACTCGGAGATCATCTTCGGTGCCTACACCGAGTACACCGGCCTGCGCTTCGCCCTGTTCCTCCTCGCCGAGTACGCCGGGATCGTCGTCCTGTGCGGCCTGACCACCGTCCTCTTCCTGGGCGGCTGGCACGGGCCGTGGGGCGCCGACGGGCTCGGCTGGGTGTGGACCCTGCTGAAGACGGCCGTCCTCGCCTTCGTCGTGATCTGGCTGCGCGTCACCTACCCGCGCCTGCGCGAGGACCAGCTCCAGAAGTTCTCCTGGACCCTCCTCGTCCCCCTCTCCCTCGCCCAGATCGCCCTCACCGGCATCGTCAAGGTGGTGATCGCGTAACCATGCCCCCCATTCCCGGCTCCGGCCTGGCCAAGGGCCTGGCCGTCACCCTGCGCACGATGACGAGGAAGACCGTCACCGAGCAGTACCCGGAGGTCCAGCCCGACCTGCCGCCCCGCACCCGCGGTGTCATCGGGCTGTTCGAGGAGAACTGCACGGTCTGCATGCTGTGCGCCCGCGAGTGCCCGGACTGGTGCATCTACATCGACTCCCACAAGGAGACGATCCCGGCGGCGGCCCCCGGTGGCCGGGAGCGCAGCCGCAACGTCCTCGACCGGTTCGCCATCGACTTCTCCCTGTGCATGTACTGCGGTATCTGCATCGAGGTCTGTCCTTTCGACGCCCTCTTCTGGTCGCCCGAGTTCGAGTACGCCGAGACCGACATCCGCGACCTCACCCACGAGCGGGACAAGCTCCGCGAGTGGATGTGGACCGTCCCTGCCCCGCCGGCCCTCGACCCCGGCGCGGAGGAACCGAAGGAGATCGCCGCGGCCCGCAAGACGGCCGAGAAACTGGCCGCCCAGCAGGAAACCACTCCTGCCGTCGCCACCCCTGCCGCCCCGGCCGACCTCTCCTCCACCACACCCCACGCCGACGAGCAGGCCCGCGCCGCCGAGCAGCCCACCCGGCCGATGGGCGAGTCCCGGCAACAGTCGGACCAGCCGACCCAGGAGACGGACCAGCCGACCCAGGAGAGGGGCCGGCCGTCCCAGGAGGCGGGCAGCCCACGACAGGAGACGGACAAGCCCCGACAGGAGGGCCAGGGATGACCCTCGCAGCCGCATCCGTATCCGCCTCCGTCGTCAACGCCGCCGGCGGCCTGGCGGCCGAGAGCCACGGCTTCCTCTCCCCGACCGGCGTCGAGATCGCCTTCCTCCTCGTCGGCCTGGTCACCCTCGGCGCGGCGGTCGTCACCGTCACCACCCGCCAGCTGGTGCACGCCGCCCTGTGGCTCGTCGTCACCCTCGGCGGCCTCGCCGTCGAGTACCTCCTGCTCACCGCCGAGTTCATCGCCTGGGTACAGGTCCTGATCTACGTCGGTTCCGTCGTCGTCCTCCTCCTGTTCGGGCTGATGCTGACCAGGGCCCCCATCGGCCGCTCCCCGGACGCGGACTCCGGCAACCGCTGGGCCGCTCTCGCCGTGGCCCTCGCCTCGGCCGCCGCCCTGGTGTGGGTCGTCGTCGACGCCTTCCGCACGACCTGGATCGACCTGGACGGCGCCCCCGCCGGAACCACCGACGTCACCGGCAAGGCACTCTTCCAGAACTGGGTCCTCCCCTTCGAGGCCCTCTCCGTCCTCCTCCTCGCCGCCCTGGTCGGCGCGATCGTCCTGTCCCGCAAGGCCAAGGCGGTCCCGCCCACGCAGGACACACCCACTCCGGGCGCACCCGACTCCCGCGCACCCGCCCCCGGCATCCGCAGCGAGAAGGGCGGCGCCCGCTGATGCACCTCGCCTATCCCGCCGTCCTGTCGGCCCTCCTCTTCTGCACCGGCCTGTACGGCGTCCTCGCCCGCCGCAACGCGATCCTGGTCCTGATGTCGGTCGAGCTGATGCTCAACGCCGTCAACCTCAATCTCGTCGCCTTCGACGTCTGGCTCAGCCGGGCCGCCGAGGAGACCCTGCACTCCGGGCAGGCCCTGACCCTGTTCACCATCGCCATCGCCGCCGCCGAGATCGGCATCGGCCTGGCGATCGTCCTCGCCGTCCACCGCAACCGAGGCACCGCGGACATCGACAAGCTCCGCGACACCGCCGAGGGCCGCGAGACCGACGGCCCCGACGGCGCCGAAGCCCTCGTGGCCGAGCCGGCCGCCGAGAAGGCTGAGGCCACCGCGTGACCACGACCACCCTCGCCGTCCTCGTACCTCTCCTTCCGTTCCTGGGCGCGGTCGCCGGCCTGCTCCTGGGCCGCACGGCACCCGGATTCGTCCGCCCGCTCGCCGTCCTGCCGACGCTGACCGCACTCGCGCTCGCCGTCGTCGTCGCCGTGCGCCAGGGTGGCGACGAGCCCGTGGACGCCGCCGCCGAGCTGACGCCCACCGGATCCGTCCCGATCGAACTCGCCCTGCACATCGACGGCTTCGCCGCCCTCGTCGCCGTACTGGTCGCGTTCGTCGCCACTTGCGTGCAGATCTACTCGACCGGCTATCTGCGCGACGACCCGCGCTACCCCTCCTACGCCGCGCTCGTCTCCCTGTTCACCTCCGCGATGCTGCTCGTCGTCTACTCGGGCGACCTGATGGTGCTGCTGGTCGGCTGGGAAGTCATGGGCATCTGCTCCTATTTCCTCGTCGGCCACTACTGGGAGACGCCGGAAGCACGCGCCGCCTCCCTCAAGGCCTTCCTGGTCACCAAGCTCGGCGACGTCCCCTTCCTGATCGGCCTGTTCGCGCTGGCCGACGACGCCGGGTCGTTCCGCATCACCCGGGTGCTCGGCGCCGTCGCGAACGGCGGCCTCGACCACCCGACGCTGATCGCCCTGCTCCTCCTCGCCGGCGTGGCGGGCAAGTCGGCGCAGTTCCCGCTGCACACCTGGCTCCCCGACGCCATGGCGGGCCCCACACCGGTCTCCGCGCTGATCCACGCCGCGACGATGGTCGCCGCCGGCGTCTACTTCATCGCCCGTCTCCTCCCGCTGTTCCAGGCATCCCAGGCCGCGATGACCGTCCTCGCCGTGATGGCCGCCGTCACCATGGCCGGTTCGGGCCTCGCCGCGCTCGCCCAAGACGACATCAAGCGCGTCCTCGCCTACTCGACGATCGGCCAGCTCGGCTACATGACCGGCGCCCTGGCCGTCGGCGACCGCGGGGCCGCCGTCTTCCACCTCCTGTCGCACGGCGCCTTCAAGGCGCTGCTGTTCCTCGCCGCGGGTGTGATCATCCACGCCGCCGGCACCAACTCGCTGGCCGCCACGTCCCGGATGAAGGGCCTGCACGACCGCGTCCCCGACGCCTACTGGACGATGACCGTGGCGCTCCTCGCGCTCGCCGCGATCCCGCCGTTCAGCGGCTTCTTCTCCAAGGAGTCCGTCCTCGGCGCCGCCGAGCACGTCACCACCGGCCACACCGAGCACGCCCCCGCCACGGCGGGCTGGATCGTCCTCGTCGCGGGACTGGTCACCGCGCTGCTCACCGCGGCGTACGCGATGCGCCTGTGGCTGCTCGCCTTCCGCGGCCGGGGAACCGAGGCCCCCGACCACGGCAGGCAGCCCCTCGCCATGACCGTGGTGCTGTGGGTGCTCGCGGCCCCGTCCCTCGCCCTCGGCGGGCTGGCGTACAACTCCCTGCCCGGCTGGTTCGGCGGCGACGACCTCACCCCGACCCTCACCACCTCCGTGCTCGGCACGGGCCTGGCGCTGGTCGGCGGCATCGTCGTCTACGCGGCCTGGCGGCACACCACCGCCTTCGCGGCACAGGCCCCCCTCGGCGCGGTCGCCGCCCACCCGGAGGGCGACGCCGCTCAGGTCGAGGCCGAGGCCATCGCCAGTCACACCCCCGCGTACGGCGACATCGCCGAGGCCCCCGACCCGGCGGACCCCGGGCGCCTGATCCTGGGCCCGCTGCACCGCCACGCCGCCGCCGGCTTCCACCTGGACGCCGTGTACTCGGCGCTGTTCGTCCGCCCGGTGCGGGCCGCGGCCGTGCTCGTCCGGTTCCTCGACCGCGAGGTCGTCGACACCTACGTACGTGGCGCCGGGACCCTACCCCGCTGGCTGGGAGCCGCCGTACGGCGCGCCCAGACCGGCAACGTGCAGACCTATGTGAGCGCGCTGCTCGCCGGCACCGTCGTCCTGGCCGTCGCCGCCGTCCTCGTCGCCACGGGAGCGTGAGCAGGCGTGATCGATATCAGCGAGTCCGTGATGCAGTTCCTTCTGGCGTTCGTCGTAATCGGCCCGCTTCTCGGGGCCGCCGCCGCTCTCCTGCCGGCCCCGCCCGGGCTGAAGGGGAAGTCCCCGGAACAGGCCGTGCTCCGCCATGGCGTGACCGTGACCGGCGCGGTCCTGGCCGCGGCGATCGCCCTCGCGCTCGGCTTCGACCACGACCAGCCGTCGAAGATGCAGGCCAGTACGGACATCAGCTGGATCCCCGCACTCGACGTGCGGATCCACCTCGGCGTCGACGGCATTTCCCTCCCCCTTCTGATCCTTACCGCGCTGCTGACCTTCCTCTGCGCGCTGTACTCCTACTTCAAGATGCCCTCGGGCCCGTCCCCGAAGGCCTTCGTACCGCTGCTGCTCGTCCTGGAGGCCGGCACTCTCGCCACCTTCGCCGTCCTCGACCTGCTGCTGTTCTTCCTCGCCTTCGAGATGGTGCTCATCCCGATGTACTTCCTCATCGCCCGCTGGGGTGGCGAGGGACGGACCCGGGCCGCCTGGAAGTTCATCCTCTACACACTGCTCGGTTCGGTCGTCATGCTGCTCGGCCTGCTCCTGATCGGACTCGAGGCAGGCACGTTCGACATGATGGCACTCGCCACTGACAACGGCCGGTCGCTGACCACGTCCGTGCAGGTCATCGCCGTTTTGGCGATCGGGATCGGGCTCGCGGTCAAGACCCCGATGTGGCCGCTGCACAGCTGGCTGCCCGACGCCCACACCGCGGCGCCGACCATCGGCTCGGTACTGCTGGCCGGTGTGCTGCTGAAGATGGGAACGTACGGGTTCGTCCGTATTCTGCTGCCGGTCACGCCGGACGGATTCCGCACCTTCGCGCCCTACCTCGCCGCCTTCGCCGTCGTCGGGATCATCTACGGATCCCTGGCCTGCCTCGCCCTCGCCAAGCGCGGTGCGAAGGGCGATCTGAAGCGGCTCATCGCCTACTCCTCCGTCGGCCACATGGGTTTCGTGCTGCTCGGCATCGCCACCATGACCCCGACCGGAGTCAACGGCGCCCTCTTCGCCAACATCGCCCACGGCCTGATCACCGGCCTGCTGTTCTTCCTGGTCGGCGCCCTGAAGGACCGCACCGGAACCACCGACCTCGACACCCTCGCCGACCGGACCGGCGCCGCGCTCTACGGCCGGGCCCCGCGCTTCGGCGGGCTGCTCGTCTTCGGCGCGGTCGCCTCCCTCGGCCTGCCGGGCCTCGCCGGATTCTGGGGCGAGATGCTCGCGCTGTTCGGCGCCTTCCGACCCGCCGAGGGCCTCAGCCGCCCCGCCTTCCTCACCTTCATGGCGATCGCGGCGTTCGGCACCCTGCTCACCGCCGCCTACCTGCTCGTCGTGGTCCGCCGCGTCTGCATGGGCGCCGTACCGCAGGACGCGCCGCGACTCGCGGACGTACACACGTACGAGTACGTGGCCTGGACCCCGCTCGTCGCCCTCACCGTCGTCGCCGGACTGTGGCCCAAGACCCTCCTCGGCCTGTCCGACCCGGCCGTGCAGCAGCTCCTCGCAGGAGGCACCCGATGAGCACCCTCGCCGCCCAGCCGGTCGCCCAGTCCCTGGTCCAGTCCGTCGACTGGCTCGCCGTCGCGCCGCCCACCATCGCCGCCCTGGTCGCCCTCGCCGTGCTCGTCGCCGACCTCTTCCTCGAGGACGCGAGGAAACCCCTCCTCGGATGGCTGTCCGTAGCCGGCCTCGCAGCCTCCGCGCTGATGCTGCTGCCGCTCTTGGACGGCGACCGCTCCACCTTCTGCCTGACCGGCGACCCGGGCGTGTGCAGCTACACCGCCGACCGCTTCACCCTCGTCATCCAGTTCCTCGTCCTCGGCGGCGCGCTCCTCGCCGCCCTGCTGTCCGTCACCGCACTGAAGGACGCGCGCGGAGGGCTGCCCGAGGGCGAGTTCTGGTTCCTGCTGCTGGCCTCCGCGGCCGGCGCCGCCCTCCTGCCCGCCTCCCGCGACCTCGCCACCCTCATCGTCGCCCTGGAAGTCGCCTCCCTGCCCGCCTTCGCCCTCGTGGGCCTGCGACACGGCGACCGCAAGTCCGCGGAGGCGGCCCTGAAGTTCTTCCTGTCGTCGGTCACCGCGACCGCCGTCAGCCTCATGGGCATCAGCTTCGTCTACGCCTCCACGGGCACCCTGTACCTCACCCAGGTCGCCGACCGCATCCAGAACGTGGACGGACAGCTCCACACCCTCGCCCAGACCGGAGTCGTCCTCACCCTCATCGGCTTTGCCTTCAAGACGGCCGCCGTGCCCTTCCACTTCTGGGTGCCCGACACCTACGTGGGAGCGCCGCTGCCGATCGCCGCCTATCTCTCGGTCATCGGCAAGGCCGTCGGCTTCTCCGGCCTCATCCTCGTCACTGTCGTCGCCCTTCCGTCGTACGCCGACGTATGGGGCCCGGCCCTCGCCGCCCTGGCGGCCCTCACCATGACCGTCGGCAACGTCGGCGCCCTGCGCCAGCAGGGCACGCGCGCGTACAGCGCGGTACGCCTGCTTGCCTGGTCCTCCGTCGGCCAGGCCGGCTACCTTCTGGTCCCGATCGCCGCCGCGGGGTACTCCGACGACGCCGAGCGGTCCATCGGCTCCACGCTCGCCTATGCGCTCATGTACGCCGCGGTGAACCTCGGAGCCTTCGCCGTGGCCGCCCTGGTGGGCCGTACGCGGACCCTCAACCGCGTCGACGACTACCGCGGCCTGTACGCCACCAACCCCGTCACGGCGCTGCTCCTGGCCTTCTTCCTGCTCTGCCTCGCCGGACTCCCGCCCGGCATCATCGGCCTGTTCGCCAAGGTCACCGTCTTCTCCGCGGCCGTCGACGCCGGCCTCGGCTGGCTGGCCGTCGTCATGGCGGTCAACGTGGTGATCGCGCTGTACTACTACCTCCAGTGGACGGCGCTGCTGTTCCGCGCCCCCGAGGGAGAACCCGCGAAGCACGCGCTCCCCGCGCCGCTGACGGCAGCCATCGCCCTTACCGCCGTACTGGCCGTCGGCCTGTCCGGCGCACCGCAGCTTGCGCTGCGCTTCGCCGACACCGCGCTCTTCTAGGAACGCGGCAGGACGCCCTCCCCGGGGTCAGGGGGAGACACCCGCTAGCCAGCCAGTCCGCGGGCCGGTGCCGGGACCCGCTGCCGGGACGCTCCCGGCGCCTTCACCCGGACGGCCCAGCCGCGCCCCCGCGCGCACAAGGGAACTAGTGCCTCCCGCCTGGCGTTGACCACAAAGGGAGGGTCCACTGGACGTGTCACCACGACACCGGTGGGACGTGAGATCAGCAAGCAAAAAGGGTTCCCCTGCCGCACCACTTGGAGGGCGTACCGTGCACCGCCGGCACAACGGGCTCAGGACCGCAGTACTCCTCGGGGGACTGTCCGCACTCATCATCGTCATCGGCGGCTTCTTCGGCCGAACAGGGCTCGTCGTCGCGGTGCTGATCGCCCTCGGCACGAACGCGTACGCGTACTGGAACAGTGACAAGCTCGCCCTGCGCGCGATGCGGGCCCGCCCGGTCAGCGAGTTCGAGGCTCCGGGGCTGTACCGCATGGTCCGGGACCTCTCCACGCAGGCCCGCCAGCCCATGCCCCGCCTGTACATCTCACCGACCGAGGCACCCAACGCCTTCGCCACCGGCCGCAACCCGCGCAACGCCGCAGTGTGCTGCACCGAGGGCATCCTGCGCCTGCTCGACGAGCGTGAGCTGCGCGGCGTCATCGGCCACGAACTGAGCCATGTCTACAACCGCGACATCCTGATCTCGTCCGTCGCCGGCGCCCTCGCCTCCGTGATCATGTTCCTGGTCAATTTCGCCTGGCTCATCCCCATCGGCCGTTCGGACGACGACGACGGCCCGGGCCTCCTCGGCATGCTGATGATCATGATCCTCGGCCCGCTCGCGGCCACCCTCATCCAGTTGGCCGTCAGCCGCTCCCGCGAGTACGAGGCCGACGCCTCGGGCGCCCAGCTCACCGGCGACCCGCTCGCCCTCGCCAGCGCCCTGCGCAAGCTGGAGGCGGGCACCAAACAGCTTCCGCTGCCTCCCGAGCCCCGGATCGAGACCGCGAGCCACATGATGATCGCCAACCCGTTCCAACCCGGCCAGGGCATGTCCAAGATGTTCTCGACCCACCCGCCGATGGCGGAGCGCATCGCCCGCCTCGAACAGATGGCAGGCCACCGATGAAGACCATCCTCAACGTCATCTGGCTCGTGGTCAGCGGCCTCTGGCTGTTCCTCGGCTATGTGCTCGCGGGCCTGCTGCTGTGCATCACGGTCATCGGCATCCCGTTCGGCATCGCCGCTTTCCGCATCGGCGCCTATGCCCTCTGGCCCTTCGGCCGCACTACGGTCGAGCGCCGCGACGCCGGCGCGCCCTCGGTGGTGGGCAACGTCCTGTGGCTGATTCTCGCGGGCTGGTGGCTGGCACTCACCCACATCGTCACCGGCATCGCCCTGTGCGTCACGATCATCGGCATCCCGTTCGGCATCGCCCACTTCAAGCTGGTCCCGGTCTCGCTGGTGCCGCTGGGCCGCGACATCGTCCCCACCGACCAACTGCTCGCCTGGCGCTGGTAGAGGCGGAAGCCGGGGCAGAGCAGGGGGCGGTGCAGGGGAAGGGGCGGCGGCGAGAGGCAGTCGTCGGGGGGGGGGAAAGGACGCGTCCGCGACGTACCGGATCCGCGGAGCCGTCCACCCTGCATCGCCGTTTACCCCTGCATCGCCGTCCATCTCCGCGGAGCCGTACATTCCCGAGAAGGCGGACGGGTCCACGGAGACGTCCACGCCCGCAATGTTTTCCACAGCCGCAGAGTTGTCCACAGGCCCGCACGATTGTCAGTGGCGCGCTGCATCATGAACCCATGACCGAGAACGAGCAGTTGCTGACCAGGGTGGAGGCCAAGGCCCGTAACACCCGCCCGTGGGGCTGGACTTCCCTGCCCGCACCCGTGGACGCCGACGCCCCGGCCCGGGCCGAGGCGGCCCTCGGCTTCCGCCTTCCCCCGCTGCTCGCCGAGTTGTACCTGCGGATAGGGGACGGCGGGTTCGGCCCGGAGTACGGTCTGCTGCCCCTGCTCGACAACCCGCCCGCGGGCGAGCCGGCCGCCGTCGTGCAGTACCTCGCCAACCGGGAGAGCGGCCGCAAAGACCCCGACTGGCCCTGGCCCGAAGGCGTGCTGCCGATATCCCACTGGGGCTGTGCCATGTACGCCTGCGTGGACTGCCTGGTCCCCGACGCCCCCGTCCTGCTCTTCGAGCCGAACGCGGACGAGGCCGGCCACGCCTGGTACGTGGACGCCCCCAGCCTCACCGCCTGGCTGCGCGCCTGGCTCGACGGCGACGGCTGGTACGAGCAGGTCAACGAGGGCATGGAGATGGCGCCCTGGTCGGACTTCCGCATACGCACGGCGGCTCCGCCGGCCGGCGAAGCCGTCTGACGGACGCCGTCCCACCAGGTTTCGAGGCGGCTCGGCTCCCTGCCGCACGGCCTCCCCATCTGTCCGCCTACCGGCACGTAGGGCACACACCGGCCTGCCTACGTATCCGCCTGCCTACCGGCCGCCCACCGCCGCACTCCGAACGCCAGGACACCCACCGCCAGCACCCCCGCTCCCACGGCCACCGAAGCCGTAGGCAGCGAGAACGCCAGCACCACGCATCCGAGCAGCCCCACCGCCGGAACCGCGCGCGCCGCCGGAGCCGTGTCGAGAGTCCAGGCCGATGCGTTGGCGACGGCGTAATAGGCGAGCACACCGAAGGAGGAGAAACCGATCGCGCCGCGCACGTCCACCGTGGCGGCGAGCACGGCGACCACCACGCCGACGGCCAGTTCCGCCCGGTGCGGGACCTGGAAACGCGGATGCACCGCAGCCAGCGCACCCGGCAGGTGACGGTCCCGTGCCATGGCCAGCGTGGTACGGGAGACACCCAGGATCAGTGCGAGGAGAGAACCCAGCGCGGCCACGGCCGCCCCGAACCGCACCACCGGCACGAGCCCCGGCACGCCGGCCGCACGGACCGCGTCGGCCAGCGGAGCCGTGGCCTGCCCGAGCGCTTCGGACCCGAGCACGGAAAGGACGGCGACAGCCACGAACGCATAGACCGCGAGCGCGATGCCGAGAGCGGTCGGGATCGCGCGGGGAATGGTGCGTGCGGGATCCCGCACCTCCTCGCCGAGGGTCGCGATGCGCGCGTACCCGGCGAACGCGAAGAACAGCAGGCCCGCCGCCTGAAGTACGCCCCCCAGCCCACCCGAGGCCCCGATGTCGAGACGTCCGGCGTCGGACTCCCCGGATCCCAGGCACACGACCACCACGGAAGCGAGGACGGCCAGGACCACCGCCACGATCGCCCGGGTCAGCCAGGCGGATTTCTGGACGCCGCCGTAATTCACCGCGGTGAGCGCCACCACGGCCCCGACCGCCACCGCGTGCGCCTGGTCCGGCCAGACGTACGCGCCCACAGTGAGCGCCATCGCCGCACAGGAGGCCGTCTTGCCGACCACGAACGCCCAGCCCGCGAGGTATCCCCAGAACACCCCGAGCCGCTCGCGCCCGTACACGTACGTCCCGCCGGAAGCCGGATAGCGGGCCGCGAGCCGTGCCGACGACATGGCGTTGCAATAGGCGACCACGGCGGCCACGGCCAGTCCGAGCAGCAGCCCGGAACCGGCGGCGCGGGCGGCGGGCGCGAGGGCGGCGAAGATGCCGGCGCCGATCATGGAGCCGAGACCGATGAGGACGGCGTCGCTCACGCCCAGGGTGCGGCGCAGTTCGGAGCCGGACTGTGTCATGGCCGCACCCTACTGAGGGCGGCAAGCACCGGATGCAGCCGCACCCACGGGCAGTGGAACACAGCGCGAACCCCCGACGTGGGAGAACCCGCCCCGGTACGCATCTGCCACCGGCCCACACCGACTCACGCCAGCCGCGACAGCGGGAAGGACCTCATGCAACTCACCAGCACCCAACCCACAGCCCCGCGGCAGCCGAGGGCGGCCCCGGCAGCCCGCTCGGAAGCCCTGCCACCTCATGGGAAGTCCCGCGAGAAGGGCGGGCGCGAGGGCCCACCCTTCCTCCCTGACTACCGGTAGTTCACAAACTGCAGTGCGAAGTCGAAGTCCTTGCCCTTGAGCAGGGCGATCACGGCCTGCAGGTCGTCACGGCTCTTGGAGCTGACGCGCAGTTCGTCACCCTGTACCTGGGCCTTCACGCCCTTGGGGCCCTCGTCGCGAATGATCTTCGCCACCTTCTTGGCGTTCTCCTGGGAAATGCCCTCCTCGATCGAGGCGAAGATCTTGTACTCCTTGCCCGAGAGCTGGGGCTCGCCCGCGTCCAGGGCCTTCAGCGAGATGCCCCGCTTGACCAGCTTGGACTGGAAGACGTCGAGGACGGCCTTCACGCGGTCCTCGGAGTTCGCCTCCATGAGGATCTTGTCGCCGGACCACGAGATCGAGGCGCCCACGCCCTTGAAGTCGTAGCGCTGCGAGATCTCCTTGGCGGCCTGGTTGAGGGCGTTGTCGACCTCCTGCCGCTCGACCTTGGAGACGATGTCGAAACTGGCGTCGGCCATGTGCTGTGGCTCCTTGTATCGGGGGGCGGATCGGGCGCGTAGCGGCGTACGCGAGGCGGTGGCCGGGCCCGTAGGGTTCCGGACCGCATCCGGACAAGCCTAGCCACCCACCGGCCTCCGAGCGCCGATCAATCCGGTGGCGGAGCACCCCCGAGCATCGGGTATTGTTTACGTCGTTGCCGGAGAGCACCGCCGAAAAGCGGTTCGAACGGCAGCAACCCCCGGCGGTGTGCCCGAGCGGCCAAAGGGAGCAGACTGTAAATCTGCCGGCTCAGCCTTCCCAGGTTCGAATCCTGGCGCCGCCACACGGGAGAACAAAGGGCCCGTGACCTGCTGCAAAGTAGGTCACGGGCCTTTTGGCATGCGCGCCTTTCAGTGACCTACAGCTTCCCGGCCAACCGGCCCGTCAGCGGGTCGGTGGCCCCCAGCCGCTCAGCCTTCGGCCTCCGCCTTTCGGTCCCGGCCTCAGCCGTCGGTCCCTCCCCGGGCCTCCTCCACCGGCAGCCACAGTTCCGCGTCGGCCTCCGTGCCGTCCGTTGAGAGGCTGGTGCGGAGGATTTCGGGGCCGGGGCGGCTGCGGTACGGGTTGGAAGGGAACCACTGGGTGAACACATCGCGCCACAGTTCCTGGATGGCCTGCGGGGCCGGGCCGGAAGTGGTGAACACTGCCCAGGCCCCGGCCGGGACGTCCAGAGCGGACATGCCCTCCGGAGCGGGGGCAGAGGTGATCACCGCCTGGTAGTAGTCGAGTTCCGTGCCCTCGGCACGGCTGGGGTCCAAGTCGTTGCAGACCGCGACGATCCCCTGGGGCTCCTGGTCCGACAGGCTCTCCAGGCGCTCCAGCGTCTGCGGGCCGATGCCGCGGACGAAGTCGATGATCGCCCGGTTCGGGCCCGAATGAACCAGCGGTACCCGGGCCTTGAGCCCGACGACCCGGAAAGCCGGCTTGTCCACGACGCGGTGACGCATGGCGGTACTCCCTTCGACGACGAGGCGGAAGGCCATCCGGGGCTGTGAGCTGAGCGTGGCGCCGGTGCGGCGTGCCTCGCCCGGGCCGACGCCGTGCATGGCACGGAACGCCCGTGCGAACGCCTCACCGGAGCCATAGCCGTAGCGCACCGCGATCTCCAGCAGCGTCTCCCGCGCCGCGAGGACCTCCGCGCCCGCGAGGGTGAGCCGCCGGCGCCGGATGTACTCCGACAGCGGCATCCCCGCGAGCGCGGAGAACATCCGGCGCAGGTGGTACTCCGACGTCGCCGCGATGCGCGCGAGTTCCGCCACGTCGATGGGCTGATCGAGGTTCCGCTCGATCTGCTCCATGGCCTGGTTGAGCCCGTCCAGCACGCCCCGTCTCCTTCCGCTTGACGCCCGTCACGCTAGGCGGCGGGGGTGGCGCCGGACCCGACATCCTGTGCCCGGTCCTGTCTGGTCGGCCGTCGCACCCAGTGAGGGCATCCCGAGGGCCCAGAGAGCCCAAAAGCCCAGGAGTCCGTCCGACCGTCGCTGTCAGTGGGACAGGGCACACTGGCGGCATGTCATCCGGTTCCGGTTCCGCACGCCGCAGGGTCTGCCCCGAGTGCCGTCGTGAGATCGCCGTCGTCGCGGGGCGGTTCGCGCGGCACGATCCGCCCGGTGCGAGGGACAGCGGGCAGCTCGTCTCGTGCCCGGGGTCGCGGCGGCATGCACAGCTCGGCGCGGCCCAGCCGTCCCTGGACGGGTACGTCGTACCGGACTTCTCGGGGCAGCTGCCCCTGTTCTGAAGTCTGGTCGCTCAGTTGCCCGCCACCGACTTCACCGCCACCGACACCGGCGTCGAACCGGAGACCAGCTCCAGCACCAGCCCCGCCGTCGCCGGCGTCTCCAGCAGTTCGGCGAGCACAGCTGCCACGTCGTCGCGCGGGACTGGGCCGCGGCCGGTGCGGGCCTCCAGCCGGACCAGGCCCGTGCCGGCGTCGTTCGTCAGCATCCCCGGGCGCAGGATCGTCCAGTCCAGGCCGTCCAGGCCGCGTACGTGGGCGTCCGCCTCGCCCTTGGCGCGCAGGTAGGCGTCGAAGACCTCGTCGCCCTCGTGGTCCGGGTCCGCGCCCATGGACGACACGATCAGGAAGCGCCGTACGCCGGCCCGGACGGCCGCGTCCGCGAACAGCACCGCCGCGCCCTTGTCCACCGTGGCCTTGCGGTCGACCCCGCTGCCGGGCCCGGCGCCGGCGGCGAACACCGCCGCGTCCGCGCCGCGCAACCGCTCGGCGACCTCCTCGACCGTGGCCGACTCCAGGTCCAGGACGACCGGTTCGGCGCCCGCCTCCCGCAGATCGTCGCCCTGCTCGGCGCGCCGGATGACGCCGGCCACCTCGTCGCCCCGCGCCGAGAGCAGCCGTTCCAGCCGGAGAGCGATCTGTCCGTGACCACCAGCGATGACAATGCGCATGCCTCCGACCGTACGCCTGTCCCGGACCGTGTGCCGTCCGCCTGTCCCGAACCCTGTGCCAGGCCTGTCGCGGACCGTGCGTCGGACGCCGCAACGGTCGCAGCCGGTGACCGGCGAGGGGGTGGCGCTTCCGCCTACGACACCTCGCCCCGCCCCTGCCGCGGCAGCCCCAGCTCCGCCGCCGCGGCAGAGTCGCAGTACTCCCGCACCGCGCTCGTCCGCGCCACCACACGCGCCCCGTGCACCACGATCCGGCTGTACGCCAGGGACAACGCCCCCGCCAGCCCGTCGCCGCGCACGGCCAGGAGTTCCGCCGGGAAGCCCGCCTCCACGCGCACCTCGGGCAGGCCCAGCGCCGCGCGGGCCGAGGCGCTGACCGTGTCGTACGCGTCCTCGGGGCTCAGCCCCTCACGGGAGGCCAGCAGGTACGCCGCCTCCAGCGGGTCGCCGCGGCCGACCGGGTTGGACACGTCGCGCAGGGCGCCGCTGCCGGCGGCAACGCGCACGCCCGCGGCGCGCAGCAACCGTACGGGAGCCGCTCCGCGCTCCTGAACGCCCCCGCAGCCGCCCTGCGGCAGGCACACCACGGTCACTCCGGCGGCGGCCAGCCGGTCCGCCGTGCGTCCGGCGGCCGTCTCGGGCAGCCGGGCCAGGGCGCCGCACGGGCCGACCGTCACGCCGGGACGCAGCCCGCCGGCCATCGCGGCGAGCCGGGCCAGACGCGCCGGGTCGGCGGCGTCGGTGTGCAGATCGACGGGACGGCCGTGCTCGGCGGCGACCTCCAGGACAGCCTCCACGTATCCGGTCGGATCGGGGTCCAGATCCGGACAGCCGCCCACCGCGCAGGCGCCCATCTTCAGCGCGTCCCGCAGCATCGCGAGCCCGTCGGCCCCCGCCACGCCCGTCAGGACCCTCGGCATCGCCACCGTCGTCAGGTCGATGAGGCCCCGCAGCGACCGGCGTGCCCGCAGAACGGCGGTCAGCGCGCCCAGCCCGTGCACCTCGCCCAGGCGCACATGCGCGCGCACCGCGGTGGCCCCGTGCCCGAGGTGCAGCAGCGCCGCCTCGGTGGCCCGGCGCTGGACGTCCCGCGGGTCGTACGAGACCGGGCCGGCGTCCGCGGACAGCGCGGTGTCGGCGTGCGTGTGCGGGTCGGCGGGCGCCGGGAGGAGCAGATAGCCCTTCAGGTCGACCCGGGTTCCGGCGCCCCGCGCCCCGGCCAGGCTGCCCGCCGTGCCCACGGCCTCGATACGGCCGCCGCTCAGCCGTACGTCCACGGTCCGGCCGTCGGTCAGGCGCGCCCCGCACAGCAACAGGGCGGCCGTGTCTCCCGAGGACGACGACAAGTGGGGTGGCCGGGGCCGGCTGTCGGGCATCGTGCTCCAGAGGCTCAGTTCCGGGGGGCTCGGTTCGGGGGCTGGGTTCTGAGGCGGGGCTGTCGTGGGACGGACGGGGAGGGGGAGGGGAGGGACCTTCGCAAGATCACGCAGAGTGAGTCGAGCCTAGGACGGAGGTGGGCGCGGGGCGTGGAGGAGGGCAATAGTCGTACCGGGGGCGCGGCGGTGCGGTGGGGGTCCGCGGAGGGCGGGAAACGGATTTGGGTGAACGGCTGCCGAGCGTGTAATGTCTTCATCGCTCGCCCCAATAGCTCAGTCGGCAGAGCGTCTCCATGGTAAGGAGAAGGTCTACGGTTCGATTCCGTATTGGGGCTCTGGTGTGAGAGGTTCCCGTCGCAAGGCGGGATCCGATCGCATCGCAGCGGTGTAGCTCAGTCGGTAGAGCAAGCGGCTCATAATCGCTGTGTCACCGGTTCAAGTCCGGTCACCGCTACTGACAGTAGCCGATTGCGGGGTCGGTCCTTCGATCGGCTACTCTTTCTTGCGTTGAATTAACCACCCGTTCGTCAAGGAGCACTCACGTGGCTGCCACCGACGTCCGCCCGAAGATCACGCTGGCCTGCGTGGAGTGCAAGGAGCGGAACTACATCACCAAGAAGAACCGGCGTAACAACCCGGATCGTCTTGAGATGAAGAAGCACTGCCCCCGCTGCAACGCGCACACCGCTCACCGCGAAACGCGCTGACGCAGGCCCGTACATCTCGGTCGTACAGAACACCAGTTCAATCCGTACGTCTCGATCCAGTACGTCACGTACATCACGTACGTAACCAGTACGACGTTCATCAGGCCGCCCCCGCACTTCGGGGGCGGCCTGATGGCGTTCCCGGCCACCCTTCGGTCAGCGCGGCCCCCGGGCGCACTGCGGCGTCGCGCCCGCCCTTTTATACGGTGTTCCCGGCCAACCAGCAGACACCAGGAGGTGCCGAGCCATGGCGCTCGACCAGTCCTTCGTGGGGCGGACCTACCCGCCCACCGACCCCTACGAGGTGGGCCGGGAGAAGATCCGTGAGTTCGCGGAGGCGGTGGGAGACGCCAACCCGGCGTACACGGATCCCGAGGCCGCCAAGGCATTCGGCCACCCCGACGTGATCGCGCCGCCCACCTTCGTGTTCTCCATCACCTTCAGGGCGGCGGAGCAGGTCGTCGCCGACCCGCAGCTGGGCCTCGACTACGGCCGGGTCGTGCACGGCGACCAGAAGTTCGTCTACAGCCGGCCCGTGCGCGCCGGTGACCGGCTGACCGTCACCTCGACCATAGAGGCGATCAAGTCCCTGGCCGGCAACGACATCCTGGACATCCGCGGCGAGGTGCACGACGAGTCCGGCGAGCACGTCGTGACCGCCTGGACCAAGCTGGTGGCCCGCGCGGCCGAGGAGGCGTGAGCAGATGACCGCCACGATCGCGTACGACGACATCGAGGTCGGCGCCGAACTGCCCGCGCAGACCTTCACCGTGACCCGGGCCACACTCGTCCGGTACGCGGGCGCATCCGGGGACTTCAACCCGATCCACTGGAACGAGAAGTTCGCCAAGGAGGTGGGCCTGCCGGACGTCATCGCGCACGGCATGTTCACCATGGCCGAGGCCATCCGCGTGGTCACCGACTGGATCGGCGACCCGGGTGCGGTGGTCGAGTACGGTGTCCGCTTCACCCGGCCCGTGGTTGTCCCGAACGACGATCAGGGCGCCACGATCGAGGTCAGCGGCAAGGTCGCGGCCAAGCTCGACGACAACACGGTCCGCGTGGACCTCACGGCGACCAGCGCCGGCCAGAAGGTGCTGGGGATGTCGCGGGCGGTCGTACGGCTGGCCTGACCCGAGTGGTGCGAGGTGTGCGAGGTAAGGGGCGTCGGGAATGGCCGGCGCCCCTTACCCGTGCCTGCACCCGTCTGCCCTTCGGCCGATCCGTCGGTTCTTGACGGCTCCTTCTGTCCTTCGACGGCTTCGTCTGTCCTCGACCGCTTCCTTCTGTCCTCCCACTGCTCCTGTTGACTCCGTTAGTGATTGAGCACTAACTCTGTTCCCATGGTCAGGATGAGCGCGGATGAGCGACGGGAGAGCGTCGTGCGAGCGGCGATCTCCGAGTTCGCGCGGAACGGGTACTACGGCACATCCACCGAGGCGATCGCCAAGCGCGTCGGGGTCTCGCAGCCGTACCTCTTCCGGCTCTTCCCCGGAAAGAAGGCCATCTTCCTGGCGGCGGCCCAGCGCTGCATGGCGGACATGCGGAACTTCTTCGCCGAGGCCGCCGGTGAGCGGACGGGTGAGGACGCCCTGCATGCCATGGCGGACGCGTACACGCGGCTGATCGCGGAGCAGCCCGAGCGGCTCCAGATGCAGTTGCAGACGTACGTCACCGTGGCTGCGGCGGAGGCTGCCGGGGATCACGAGTTCGGTGAGATGGTCCGGCGGAGCTGGATGGAGCTCTGGGACACCGTGCACGTGCCGCTGGGCGGAGACACGAAGGAGACGACGACCTTCATGGCCTTCGGCATGCTCGTCAACACCCTCGCGGCCATGGGGTTCCCGCCCGACCATCGGGTCTGGGAAGGGCTCTACCCCTCCGCGCGGGTCACCGGGGAGCTCAAGAAGGGGCAGGGGTAGTCCGTCGTCGGCGCGCCTGGTCCACGGCGCGTGAGTCCTTCGGGTCCTTCCGCGGCCATAAAAGTTAGTCATTAATAACTAACAAGAACAGTCGACCGAATCAGCTCTGGGGGAGCCATGTCACCAGTTGCATCAGCCGGACCAGCCGGGTCAGCCGGATCGGAGACCGCCGCACACACCACCACCGCCCAACAACGCGCCCGAGCCGTCTGGGCCCTGGTGATCACCAGCGTCGCCGGCTTCATGGCGAGCCTCGACAATCTCGTCGTCACCACCGCCCTGCCCTCCATCCGCGAGGACCTCGGTGGCGCCCTGCACGACCTCGAGTGGACCGTCAGCGCCTACACGCTCACCTTCGCCGTGCTGCTGATGTTCGGCGCGGCGCTCGGCGACCGCTTCGGCCGGCGCCGGCTGTTCCTCGTCGGCCTCGCCGTCTTCACCGCCGCCTCCGCCGCCGCGGCCCTCGCGCCCGGCATCGACTCGCTGATCGCCGCCCGCGCGGTGCAGGGCGTCGGCGCGGCCGTGATGATGCCGTTGACGCTCACCCTGCTGACGGCGGCGGTGCCGGCCGACAAGCGGGGGATGGCGTTCGGGATCTGGGGGGCCGTCAACGGGCTCGCCGTCGCCTCGGGGCCGCTGATCGGCGGCACCCTGACCGAGCACATCTCCTGGCAGTGGATCTTCTGGCTGAACGTTCCCCTCGGCATCGCCCTGCTGCCGCTGGCCCGGCTGCGGCTCGCCGAGTCGTACGGCGCCGGCGCCCGGCTCGACGTGACCGGCACGTTGCTGGCCAGCGGCGGTCTGTTCGGGATCGTGTACGGGCTGGTGCGCGGGCCGGCCGACGGCTGGGCCGACCCGGTCGTCCTGACCGGCCTGTTCGCGGGCGCCGCCCTGCTCGCCGGGTTCGTGCTGCACGGCGTCCACGGGCGCAACCCGATGCTGCCCATGCGACTGTTCCGCTCGCGAGCCTTCGCCGGGATCAACGCGGCGAGTCTGCTGATGTTCCTCGGCATGTTCGGGTCGATCTTCCTGCTCAGCCAGTACATGCAGGGCGTCCTCGGCTACTCGCCCACCGAGGCGGGGCTGCGCATGCTGCCGTGGACCGGGATGCCGATGCTGGTCGCGCCGATCGCGGGCATCCTGTCCGACCGGATCGGCGGCCGGCCGGTCGTCGCGGCGGGCCTCTTCCTCCAGGCGGCGGGTCTCGGTTACCTCGCCCTCGTGGCGACGGCCGACGCCTCCTACGCCTCCCAGCTGCCCGGCCTCGTCGTCAGCGGCATCGGGATGGCCCTGTACTTCGCGCCCGCCTCGGCGTTGGTGATGTCCAGCGTCGTCCCCGCGGAGCAGGGCATCGCCTCCGGCGCGAACAACGCGCTGCGCGAGGTGGGCGGCGCGCTCGGCATCGCGATCATGTCGTCGATCTTCGCGGCGCAGGGGGGCTACGAATCGTCCCAGGCCTTCGTCGACGGACTGCGCCCGGCGATCGCCGTGGGCGCGGGGGTGGTCGCGCTGGCGGGGGTTGCGGCGCTGGTCATACCCGGTCGGCGGGGTGGCGCGTCCACCGATGCCGGGTCGGGGTCCGAGGGCGGTGCCGGGCGGAAGGCGGTGGAGATGGAGGCGGTGGGGCGCTGAGCGGGCGCCTGCCCGGGGTGTGGGTGGGGGAGGCCGGGTGCGGGGCCGGGGTTCCGGTCGCCGCCCGTCCCCCCGCCGCGCCCACCGCGCCATGCTCTGCCGCGCCCTCCGCGCCGCGCCCCTCCGCGCCCTCCGCGCCGCGCCCCTCCGCGCCCTCCCGCGCCGTGCCGCCCACGCCCCACTCCGCGGCCCGTACTCCTCAACCCTCAGCCTCACCCTGCGGCCGCCCCCCAACGCAGTCGGCCTCACCCCGCGGCCGGCCCCCCAACGCGGCCGGCCTCCCCACGAGGTCACCCTCACCCCCCAGCCCGACCCCGCAAGCCTGTCAGTCCCGTCTCGTAGTCTTGGCCCGTGCACGTACTTCACGACGCCCCCCTCGCCCCGCTGACCACCTTCCGGCTGGGCGGACCCGCCGACCGGCTGGTCACCGCGACGACCGACGCCGAAGTCGTCTCGGCCGTGCGCGAGGCCGACGCGGCCGGGACGCCGCTGCTGGTCATCGGCGGCGGGTCCAACCTGGTCATCGGCGACGCCGGGTTCGCCGGCACCGCCGTGCGGATCGCCACGCGCGGCGTCGAGCTGGCCGGCACGCGGCTGGAGCTGGCCGCCGGCGAGGTGTGGACCGACGCGGTGGCCCGCACCGTGGAGGCCGGGCTCGCCGGCATCGAGTGCCTCGCCGGCATCCCCGGCTCGGCGGGCGCGACGCCGATCCAGAACGTCGGCGCGTACGGCCAGGAGGTGTCGTCCACGATCACCGAGGTGATCGCCTACGACCGCCGGACCCACGAGACGGTCACGCTGTCGAACGACGAGTGCGCGTTCTCCTACCGGCACAGCCGCTTCAAGGCCGAGCCCGACCGGTACGTCGTCCTGCGCGTCCGGTTCGAACTGGAGGACGCCGGAGGGCTGTCCGCGCCCCTGAAGTACGCCGAGACCGCCCGCGCCCTCGGCGTCGAGCCCGGCGAGCGCGTGCCGCTGGCCGACGCTCGCGAAACCGTCCTCAAGCTGCGCACGGGCAAGGGCATGGTCCTCGACCCCGAGGACCACGACACCTGGTCCGCCGGGTCGTTCTTCACCAACCCGATCCTCACCGAGGCCCAGTTCGCCGCGTTCCGCGCGCGCGTGAAGGAGCGCCTGGGCGAGGACGCCGAGCCGCCCGCCTACCCGGCGGGGGAGGGGCACACCAAGACCTCCGCGGCCTGGCTGATCGACAAGGCGGGGTTCACCAAGGGGTACGGCAGCGGACCCGCGCGCATTTCCACCAAGCACACCCTCGCCCTCACCAACCGCGGCGGCGCGTCCACCGAGGACCTGCTGGCGCTGGCCCGCGAGGTCGTCGCCGGCGTCCGCGAGGCGTTCGGGATCATCCTGGTCAACGAGCCGGTGACGGTCGGCGCGAGCCTCTGAGCCGACGCGCCTTTGAGGAGCAGCCTCACGCCCTCGGGAGCGAGACCACGCCCTCAGAACGCCACGCCCGCGGCTCAGTAAGCCACCCCCACCCCCTGTTTCACGGTCGCCGGGTCGTCGATCATCGACAGCATCGCGTGCGCCACGTCGGCTCGGCCCACCAGGTTGCCCGCGCCGCGCCCTCACCCCACCGGCGAGGTCAGCCAGGCGTCCACCCCGGCCAGCAGCTCGGCCTTGGTCTTCTCGGGCGCCGCGGAGGCGCGGATCGACTGCCGGGCCAGTTCCGCCAGTTCCTGGTCGGAGAAGCCGTGGCACTCCCGCGCGAGGTCGTACTGCGCCGCCAGCCGGGAGCCGAACAGCAGCGGGTCGTCCGCGCCGAGGGCCAGCGGAACGCCCGCCTCGAACAGGGTGCGCAGGGGGACGTCCTCGGGCTTCTCGTAGACGCCGAGGGCGACGTTCGACGCGGGGCAGACCTCGCAGGTCACGCTCCGGTCGGCGAGCCGCTTCAGCAGGCGGGGGTCCTCCGCCGCCCGCACCCCGTGGCCGATCCGGTGGGCGTGCAGGTCGTCGAGGCAGTCGCGGACGGACGCCGGGCCGGTCAGCTCGCCGCCGTGCGGGGCCGACAGCAGCCCGCCCTCACGGGCGATGGCGAACGCGCGGTCGAAGTCCCGTGCCATGCCCCGCCGCTCGTCGTTGGACAGCCCGAAGCCGACCACGCCCCGGTCCGCGTACCGCACCGCCAGCCGGGCCAGCGTGCGCGCGTCCAAGGGGTGCTTCATCCGGTTCGCGGCCACCAGCACCCGCATCCCCAGACCGGTCTCCCGCGCCGCCGTGTCCACCGCGTCCAGGATGACCTCCAGCGCCGGGATCAAACCGCCCAGCCGGGGCGCGTACGACGTCGGGTCGACCTGGATCTCCAGCCAGCCCGAACCGTCCTTGAGGTCCTCCTCCGCGGCCTCCCTGACCAGCCGCTGGATGTCCTCGGGCTCCCGCAGGCAGGACCGCGCCGCGTCGTAGAGCCGCTGGAAGCGGAACCAGCCCCGTTCGTCCGTGGCCCGCAGCTGCGGAGACTCGCCCTTGGCCAGCGCGTCCGTCAGCGCGTCGGGCAGCCGCACCCCGTGCTTGTCGGCCAGTTCCAGCAGGGTGCCGGGCCGCATCGATCCGGTGAAATGCAGATGCAGATGGGCTTTCGGCAGCTCAGAGACATCACGTACACGCTCCATTCCCAGATCCTGCCGTACGACGACCGTGTCCGGGTACCGCTTTCCCCGTACGTGCGCGTGCTCGCACAAAAAACGGGAGCACCCGGGACCGAGACCGGCCCGAGTGCTCCCGCGGTGGCGGCGGACGTCAGTCCCGCGCCTCCGCCAGCAGCTTCTGGATCCGGCTCACGCCCTCGACCAGGTCCTCGTCACCGAGCGCGTACGACAGCCGCACATAACCCGGCGTGCCGAAGGCCTCGCCCGGGACGACCGCCACCTCGGCCTCCTCCAGGATCAGCGCGGCCAGCTCCACCGAGTCCTGCGGACGCCTGCCGCGGATCTCCTTGCCCAGCAGGCCCTTCACCGACGGGTACGCGTAGAACGCGCCCTCGGGCTCCGGGCAGACCACGCCGTCGATCTCGTTGAGCATCCGGACGATCGTCCGGCGGCGGCGGTCGAAGGCCTCCCGCATCGTCGCCACCGCGTCGAGGTCGCCGGAGACCGCGGCGAGCGCCGCCGCCTGGGCGACGTTCGAGACGTTGGAGGTGGCGTGCGACTGGAGGTTGGTCGCGGCCTTGACCACGTCCTTCGGGCCGATGATCCAGCCCACGCGCCAGCCGGTCATGGCGTACGTCTTGGCCACGCCGTTGACGACGATGCACTTGTCGCGCAGCTCGGGCAAAAGCGCGGGCAGCGACACAGAGACGGCGTCGCCGTAGACCAGGTGCTCGTAGATCTCGTCCGTGAGCACCCACAGGCCGTGCTCCACGGCCCAGCGGCCGATGGCCTCGGTCTCGGCCTCGGAGTACACCGCGCCGGTCGGGTTCGACGGCGACACGAACAGGACGACCTTCGTCCGCTCGGTGCGGGCGGCCTCCAGCTGATCCACGCTGACGCGGTAGCCGGTGGTCTCGTCGGCGACGACCTCGACGGGGACGCCGCCGGCCAGCCGGATCGACTCCGGGTACGTCGTCCAGTACGGCGCCGGGACGATGACCTCGTCACCCGGGTCGAGGATCGCGGCGAACGCCTCGTAGATGGCCTGCTTGCCGCCGTTGGTGACGAGGATCTGGGACGCGTCGACCTCGTAGCCGGAGTCGCGCAGCGTCTTCGCGGCGATCGCGGACTTCAGCTCGGGCAGGCCGCCGGCCGGCGTGTAACGGTGGAACTTGGGGTTCTTGCAGGCCTCGATCGCGGCCTCGACGATGTAGTCCGGAGTCGGGAAGTCGGGCTCACCGGCGCCGAAACCGATCACCGGCCGACCGGCGGCCTTCAGTGCCTTGGCCTTGGCGTCCACGGCGAGGGTGGCGGACTCGGAGATCGAGCCGACGCGGGCGGAGACCCGGCGCTCGGTGGGAGGGTTGGCAGCGCTCATGGGGCCATCGTTCCAGACCCGAAACGCGCCCGGCACACGGGTTTCACGGACTGAACAGCTCCGGGCAAACCACTGAACAACTGTCCGGAACCATTCGGTGGCCTGGGTGATCTTCCGCCCAAGTACGGCCGATCTTCGCCCCGCGCGGTTCTCACGGGCACTTTCTGTTCGACGCCCGGCCCAGGAACACGTACACTCTCACCTCGTTGGCCTTCGGCGGCCGCACTCAGCCGGTGCACATCGAGCACCCGGTCGGATGCGGTACGTTGGTGGGCAGACAAAGGGTCGTAGCTCAATTGGTAGAGCACCGGTCTCCAAAACCGGCGGTTGGGGGTTCAAGTCCCTCCGGCCCTGCTCCACACACCGCCAGGATGTGTGCGCAGGTACGTACAGCAATGCACCGCCGTGCGGCTCAGACCGGGCGCGGCACGGCCACGACCCGGGATCAGGTGAGGATGCATGACGGACGCCGTGGGCTCCATCGATACGCCTGATGCACGGGACGAGGCGCCGGAGTCCCAGAAGAAGACCCGCAAGGGCGGCAAGCGCGCCAAGAAGGGCCCGCTGAAGCGCCTCGCGCTCTTCTACCGGCAGATCGTCGCCGAGCTTCGCAAGGTCGTATGGCCCAGCCGGAATCAGCTGACCACGTATACGACCGTGGTGATCATCTTCGTGGTCATCATGATCGGCCTGGTAACCTTGATCGACTACGGGCTCGACCACGCCGCGAAGTACGTCTTCGGCTGAGCCAAGAGCGAAGGGCGCCCTGACCGGCGCCCCTTTCGCGTGTTCCACCCCTATGTATCCAGGAAGAAGCAGCCACAGTGTCTGACCCGAACCTGAACGACGCAATCGAGCCGGATGCGTCGGTGGATGACGAGCTCGACATCGTCGAGGGCGCGGACGACCTGGACGAGTTCGAGGCTGCCGACGCCGAGGCCGGGGAGCCCGCGGAGGAAGACGCCCTGCACGTCGAGGACGCGGACGAGTCCGTCGAGGACGACGAGACCGAGGACGACGACGAGACCGAGGCCGAGGCCGCTTCCGAGGAGGAAGAGCCCGCCGAGCCCGTCGACCCCGTCGCCGCCCTGCGCGAGGAACTGCGCACCCTGCCCGGCGAGTGGTACGTGATCCACACCTACGCCGGCTACGAGAACCGGGTGAAGACCAACCTGGAGCAGCGCGCCGTCTCGCTGAACGTCGAGGACTACATCTTCCAGGCCGAGGTGCCGCAGGAAGAGGTCGTCCAGATCAAGAACGGCGACCGCAAGACGATCAAGCAGAACAAGCTCCCGGGTTACGTCCTGGTCCGCATGGACCTGACGAACGAGTCCTGGGGCGTCGTCCGCAACACGCCGGGCGTCACCGGCTTCGTGGGCAACGCCTACGACCCGTACCCGCTGACCCTGGACGAGATCGTCAAGATGCTCGCCCCGGAGGCCGAGGAGAAGGCAGCCCGCGAGGCCGCAGAGGCCGAGGGCAAGCCGGCGCCGCAGCGCAAGGTCGAGGTCCAGGTGCTGGACTTCGAGGTGGGCGACTCGGTCACCGTCACCGACGGCCCGTTCGCCACGCTCCAGGCCACGATCAACGAGATCAACGCCGACTCCAAGAAGGTCAAGGGCCTCGTGGAGATCTTCGGCCGCGAGACCCCGGTCGAGCTGAGCTTCGACCAGATCCAGAAGAACTAGCCCTTCTGGACCACCCACCGCTTCCGGCCAGGTCGGGCGGGCTCTCGGAGCCTGCCTGACCTGCTCGGTTTTTGGCCGCGCATCCATACCCGTTATCGTTGTGCGGTATGCCTGCATCCGGGGGAGTCTTTCCGGGCGCGGGCAGGACCCGAATCGAAAGGACCCGGAGAGCCATGCCTCCCAAGAAGAAGAAGGTCACGGGGCTCATCAAGCTCCAGATCCAGGCCGGCGCCGCCAACCCGGCCCCGCCGGTCGGCCCCGCGCTGGGTCAGCACGGCGTGAACATCATGGAGTTCTGCAAGGCCTACAACGCCGCGACCGAGTCGCAGCGTGGCTGGGTGATCCCGGTGGAGATCACGGTCTACGAGGACCGCTCCTTCACCTTCATCACCAAGACGCCGCCGGCCGCCAAGATGATCCTGAAGGCCGCGGGCATCGAGAAGGGCTCCGGCGAGCCGCACAAGACCAAGGTCGCGAAGATCACGCGCGACCAGGTCCGCGAGATCGCCACCACCAAGATGCCCGACCTCAACGCCAACGACCTGGACGCCGCCGAGAAGATCATCGCCGGCACCGCCCGTTCCATGGGCGTCACGGTCGAGGGCTGAGCCCCAACCTTCCATCAGCAGTAGTGGCAGGGCCTGCTCGGCCCGGACCACGACTCCTAAGAACCCCAGGAGCAGTAGTGAGCAAGCGCAGCAAGTCTCTCCGCGCTGCGGACGCCAAGATCGACCGGGAGAAGCTCTACGCCCCGCTCGAGGCCGTCCGTCTCGCCAAGGAGACCTCCACGACCAAGTTCGACGGCACCGTCGAGGTCGCCTTCCGTCTGGGTGTCGACCCGCGCAAGGCCGACCAGATGGTCCGTGGCACCGTGAACCTTCCGCACGGCACCGGCAAGACCGCCCGGGTCCTGGTCTTCGCGACCGGTGACCGTGCCGAGGCCGCGCGTGCCGCGGGCGCCGACATCGTCGGCGCCGACGAGCTGATCGACGAGGTGTCGAAGGGCCGTCTGGACTTCGACGCCGTCGTCGCCACCCCGGACCTCATGGGCAAGGTCGGCCGCCTCGGCCGCGTGCTCGGTCCGCGTGGTCTGATGCCGAACCCGAAGACCGGCACCGTCACTCCCGACGTCGCCAAGGCCGTCACCGAGATCAAGGGCGGCAAGATCGAGTTCCGCGTCGACAAGCACTCGAACCTGCACTTCATCATCGGCAAGACGTCGTTCGACGACACCAAGCTGGTGGAGAACTACGGCGCCGCGCTGGAGGAGATCCTCCGTCTGAAGCCGTCCGCCGCCAAGGGCCGGTACATCAAGAAGGCCGCCATCACCACCACGATGGGTCCCGGCATTCCGGTCGACCCGAACCGCACCCGCAACCTCCTCGTCGAGGAGGACCCGGCCGCGGTCTGAGCCCGACGGCTCGCCCAACCGGTCACGGGCCCCGCACCTTCCGAGGTGCGGGGCCCGTCCCTTTTCGGCCACCTTCCCTTTCCGCCGCCGCCGGGCTCCGGTTGTCGGCGTGCTGGGTTAGCGTGCTCCCACGGACGAGCCGGCCGGACCTGCCGGGGGACGGGGGACGCATGACGAGGACGGGTGCGCGTACGGCCCTGGCCGTGGCCATGGTCGCCGCGCTGATGCCGCTGAGCGGCGGCTGCACCTCTGCCGACGAGCAGCGGGCCGGAGACGACAGGGCCACCCGCGCGAGTGCCCCCTCCGCCGCCGCGACCGCCGCCCTGCGCGCCGCCGAGCGGGCCACCGAGCGGGCGGCGTCCGCCCGGGTCCGGTCGGTCACCGCGATGGGCTCGCTGATGACCATGTCCGCCGACGGTGTCCTCGGCTGGAGCGACGGCATCACCGGCACCCTGACCCTCACCTACACCGGAGGCACGGTCGCCGACACCATGCGCCGCCTCGGCAGCACCTCGATGGAGGCCCGCTACCTGTCCGACGCGTACTACGCGCGCATGGGCGACGCGTTCGCCGCGCAGGCCGGTGGGCGGCACTGGGTGAAGTACGCCTACGACGACCTGGACGAGCTGGCGGGCAGCCAGGGCGCCCAGCTCCAGGAACAGATGCGGCAGACCACCCCGGACCGCTCCGTGCGGCTGCTGCTGGACTCGGGGGACGTGCGCGTGGTCGGCACGGAGACCGTCCGCGGCGAGCGCACCACGCGCTACGCGGGCACCGTCGACACCGAGGACGACGGCCTCGCCGCGCAGACCGTCGACCTGTGGATCAACGAGCGCGACCTGCTCGTCAAGAAGGTCGAGAAGGGCCGCACGGCCACCGGCGAGTCCACCCAGACCGCCTACTACAGCGACTACGGCGCCGAGGTCCGCGCCGAGGAACCCCCGGCCCACGACACCCAGGACGTCAGGGAGCTGCTGGACCGGCGGGCGAATTCCACGGAGCCCCCGGAACCGCTGGGATAGGCTCGCCGTCCTGCTGTGTATCGGCCATGCACTTCTTGGGGGCATTCGATGGGGCTATCTGTACGTGGACGGGGCGGGGCGGCCGGAGCCGGGCTCGCGGCGCTGCTGCTCGCCGGAGCGGTCGGCTGCGGCGCCGAGCAGTCGCCGGAGATGACGCCGGCGGCCGCGGTCGCCAAGGCCGCCGAGAACTCGGAGGACATCACCTCGCTCAGCTTCCGGATGACCGGCGAGATACCGGGCGAGGGCCGCGTCGAGGGCGAGGCCGCCATGAGCATGAAGCCCCAGGCCATGAGCATGACGATGTCCGTGCCGGACGACCCGGAGCTCCAGGGCGACGTGGAGATGCGGATGGTCGGCGGGCAGGTGTACATCGGCGGCGAGGCGATGGCCGAGCAGATGGACGGCAAGAGCTGGATGAAGTTCGACGCCTCCCAGATGGGCGGCGCCGGCGCGGGCCTCGGCGCCGACACCGGCGGCTTCGGCCCCGACAAGAACCCGGCCGCCGAGACAGGCTTCCTCACCGGCTCCGACGACCTGGAGAAGGTCGGCTCCGAGAAGGTCGACGGCGTGCAGACCACGCACTACAAGGGCACCCTCACCCTCGACCAGATGCGCGAGAGCCTGAAGGGCGAGGACAAGAAGACCCGCGAGATGCGCGAGAAGAGCCTCGAGCAGTACGAGGACATGGGCGTCGACGAGCTGGCCATGGACATGTGGATCGACGGCGAGGACCACACCAAGCAGGTCCGGATGCGCGCCGACGCCGACAAGGGCCCGCTGGACATGACCATCACCTTCCTCGACTTCAACCAGCCCGTCACCGTGAAGGCGCCGCCGGCCGACGACACCGTCGACCTCGCGGAGATGATGAAGGAGCTGGAGACGGCCGAGAGCTGAGCCCCGTACGACCGGATTTGCCTCGTGGCGATCCGGTCGCGTACGCTTCCACAGAAGCCAAAGACCGCTGGTCGTTGCCGTGCGCTCGCAAGAGGGCTCGGTGGCCGAAGGATCCGCTGAACTGCGGACGACCCGCGCAGGTGACTGTGGAATGTTGCTCCCGGACCGGTTCCGCTCGTGCGGAACCCTCTCAGGTCGAGCCACGCCCCGTGCGCCTGCGCCGGGGCGTTTCGTTTTCCCCAGTCCTCCTTCGGGTCCGCGCGGTCCGAATCACCCGGAAGGAGGCCGAGGCTCTATGGCGAGGCCCGACAAGGCTGCCGCGGTTGCCGAGCTGACGGACAAGTTCCGCAGCTCCAACGCCGCCGTGCTGACCGAGTACCGCGGTCTCACCGTGGCGCAGCTCAAGACGCTGCGCCGTTCGCTCGGTGAGAACGCCCAGTACGCCGTGGTGAAGAACACGCTGACCAAGATTGCGGCCAACGAGGCCGGGATCACGCTTGACGACCAGCTCTTCGCTGGTCCGACGGCCGTCGCCTTCGTCACCGGTGACCCGGTGGAGTCGGCGAAGGGTCTGCGCGACTTCGCCAAGGACAACCCGAATCTCGTCATCAAGGGCGGTGTCCTTGACGGCAAGGCGCTGTCCGCCGATGACATCAAGAAGCTTGCGGACCTCGAGTCCCGCGAGGTTCTGCTCTCCAAGCTGGCCGGTGCCTTCAAGGCGAAGCAGTCCCAGGCTGCCTCCGTCTTCCAGGCGCTGCCGTCGAAGCTCGTCCGCACCGTGGACGCGCTCCGTGCCAAGCAGGACGAGCAGGGCGGTGCCGAGTAATTCGGCTCGCTTTCCGGTTCTCGCCGCCTGAGGCGAGGGCCGACGCGGGCCCGACGTACGCCCGCCGCACCCAGTACATCCGGCACCTGCCGAATTAGTGGAAGGACCGCCATCATGGCGAAGCTCAGCCAGGAAGACCTGCTCGCGCAGTTCGAGGAGATGACCCTCATCGAGCTCTCCGAGTTCGTGAAGGCCTTCGAGGAGAAGTTCGACGTCACCGCCGCCGCGGCCGCCCCGGTCGTCATGGCCGGTCCCGGCGGTGGCGCCGGCGCTGCCGAGGCCGTCGAGGAGAAGGACGAGTTCGACGTCATCCTCACCGGTGCCGGCGACAAGAAGATCCAGGTCATCAAGGTCGTGCGCGAGCTGACCTCCCTGGGTCTGAAGGAGGCCAAGGACCTCGTGGACGGCGCCCCGAAGCCCGTTCTCGAGAAGGTCGCCAAGGACGCCGCCGACAAGGCCGCCGAGGCCCTCAAGGGCGCCGGCGCCTCCGTCGAGGTCAAGTAAGGTTCTCCGGCTCCGCCGGACCTTGCTGTAACGCTCGAGCGCCAAGGAGCGATCACCCAACCGGGTGGTCGCTCTTCGGCGTTTGTGGGGGCCCGGCTGCGCCGCCTTGCGGCGGTGGGGGCGGGGGGTAGGGTGATCTTCGTCGTGCCTCCCGGCGGCCCGCTGCGGCCCGCACGTGACGAGGGCGGCACCCGGTTCGGACCGGCGGGGCCTTGACGAACCGCACGCAGCGCGCAATTCTCAGGACGCGTCGTCACAAGGATCCGAATCCGAGGCATGGATCGGCGACGAAGAGGGCAGTATCAACGTGCGTTGAGGGCGTGGCCTTGTCGCAGGGGTTGAGGACAACGAGGGCAACGAGGGTTCCAAAAAGCCCGCACTGGACATCAGTGTGCCAAGTGGCTACACTGACCCTTTGCGCTGCCTGTTAGCTGTCCCCTGCCCGTCACCAGGGGCATGCCCTCGCTCCAGCACAGATGACCGGACCTTTCCGAGCTGGCCTTTCGGCCGGATCCCAAGGTTTCTGTCCCTGTGCGACGGTGAGGGACCGGTACGCGCGTAGTGAGTCCGAGCCCTCGGAAGGACCCCCTCTTGGCCGCCTCGCGCACTGCCTCGACCGCGAATACGAACAACGCTGCCAGCACCGCCCCGCTGCGCATCTCCTTTGCAAAGATCAAGGAGCCCCTCGAGGTTCCGAACCTTCTTGCGCTGCAAACCGAGAGCTTCGACTGGCTGCTCGGCAACGACGCGTGGAAGGCTCGTGTCGAGGAGGCTCTGGAAAACGGTCAGGACGTCCCCACCAAGTCCGGGCTCGAGGAGATCTTCGAGGAGATCTCCCCGATCGAGGACTTCTCCGGGTCGATGTCGCTGACCTTCCGCGACCACCGCTTCGAGCCGCCGAAGAACTCGATCGACGAGTGCAAGGAGCGCGACTTCACGTACGCGGCCCCGCTCTTCGTCACCGCCGAGTTCACCAACAACGAGACCGGCGAGATCAAGTCCCAGACGGTCTTCATGGGCGACTTCCCGCTCATGACCAACAAGGGCACCTTCGTCATCAACGGCACCGAGCGTGTCGTCGTGTCGCAGCTGGTGCGTTCGCCCGGCGTCTACTTCGACTCCTCCATCGACAAGACGTCCGACAAGGACATCTTCTCCGCCAAGATCATCCCCTCCCGGGGCGCCTGGCTGGAGATGGAGATCGACAAGCGCGACATGGTCGGCGTCCGCATCGACCGCAAGCGCAAGCAGTCCGTCACCGTCCTTCTGAAGGCGCTCGGCTGGACCACCGAGCAGATCCTCGAGGAGTTCGGCGAGTACGAGTCCATGCGCGCCACCCTGGAGAAGGACCACACCCAGGGCCAGGACGACGCGCTGCTCGACATCTACCGCAAGCTGCGTCCGGGCGAGCCGCCCACCCGCGAGGCCGCGCAGACGCTGCTCGAGAACCTTTACTTCAACCCCAAGCGCTACGACCTCGCCAAGGTCGGCCGCTACAAGGTCAACAAGAAGCTGGGTACGGACACCCCGCTGGACGCGGGCATCCTGACCGTCGAGGACATCATCGCGACGATCAAGTACCTGGTGAAGCTGCACGCCGGCGAGACCGAGACGGTCGGCGACAGCGGCGAGACCGTCGTCGTCGAGACCGACGACATCGACCACTTCGGCAACCGCCGTCTGCGCAGCGTCGGCGAGCTCATCCAGAACCAGGTCCGCACGGGTCTGGCCCGGATGGAGCGCGTCGTGCGCGAGCGCATGACGACCCAGGACGTCGAGGCGATCACGCCGCAGACGCTGATCAACATCCGGCCGGTCGTCGCCTCCATCAAGGAGTTCTTCGGCACCAGCCAGCTGTCCCAGTTCATGGACCAGAACAACCCGCTGTCCGGGCTGACGCACAAGCGTCGTCTGTCCGCGCTCGGCCCGGGTGGTCTGTCCCGTGAGCGGGCCGGCTTCGAGGTCCGTGACGTGCACCCGTCCCACTACGGACGCATGTGCCCGATCGAGACCCCGGAAGGCCCGAACATCGGTCTGATCGGTTCGCTCGCCTCCTACGGCCGCGTCAACGCGTTCGGCTTCGTGGAGACGCCGTACCGCAAGGTCGTCGAGGGCCGGGTCACCGACGAGGTCGACTACCTGACCGCCGACGAGGAGGACCGCTTCGTCATCGCGCAGGCCAACGCCACGCTCACCGACGACATGCGGTTCGAGGAGTCCCGGGTCCTGGTCCGCCGCCGTGGCGGCGAGGTCGACTACGTCCCCGGCGACGACGTCGACTACATGGACGTCTCCCCGCGCCAGATGGTGTCCGTCGCGACCGCGATGATCCCCTTCCTGGAGCACGACGACGCCAACCGCGCCCTCATGGGCGCGAACATGATGCGCCAGGCCGTTCCGCTGATCCAGGCGGAGTCCCCGCTCGTCGGCACCGGCATGGAGTACCGCTCCGCGGTCGACGCCGGCGACGTGGTCAAGGCCGAGAAGCCGGGCGTGGTCCAGGAGGTCTCCGCCGACTACATCACCACCGCCAACGACGACGGCACGTACATCACGTACCGCCTGGCCAAGTTCGCCCGCTCCAACCAGGGCACCTCGGTCAACCAGAAGGTCATCGTCAACGAGGGCGACCGGATCATCGCCGGCCAGGTCCTCGCCGACGGCCCGGCCACCCAGAACGGCGAGATGGCGCTCGGCAAGAACCTGCTGGTCGCGTTCATGCCGTGGGAGGGCCACAACTACGAGGACGCGATCATCCTGTCGCAGCGCCTCGTGCAGGACGACGTCCTCTCCTCGATCCACATCGAGGAGCACGAGGTCGACGCCCGTGACACCAAGCTCGGCCCCGAGGAGATCACCCGGGACATCCCGAACGTCTCCGAGGAGGTCCTCGCCGACCTCGACGAACGCGGCATCATCCGCATCGGCGCCGAGGTCATCGCCGGCGACATCCTGGTCGGCAAGGTCACGCCCAAGGGCGAGACCGAGCTGACGCCCGAGGAGCGCCTGCTGCGCGCGATCTTCGGCGAGAAGGCCCGTGAGGTCCGCGACACCTCGCTGAAGGTGCCGCACGGCGAGACCGGCAAGGTCATCGGCGTGCGCGTCTTCGACCGGGAGGAGGGCGACGAGCTTCCCCCCGGTGTGAACCAGCTGGTGCGCGTGTACGTCGCGCAGAAGCGCAAGATCACCGACGGTGACAAGCTCGCCGGCCGCCACGGCAACAAGGGCGTCATCTCCAAGATCCTGCCGATCGAGGACATGCCGTTCCTGGAGGACGGCACCCCGGTCGACATCATCCTCAACCCGCTGGGCGTCCCGTCCCGAATGAACCCGGGACAGGTCCTGGAGATCCACCTCGGCTGGCTCGCCAGCCGCGGTTGGGACGTCTCCGGCCTCGCGGAGGAGTGGGCGCAGCGCCTCCAGGTCATCGGCGCCGACAAGGTCGAGCCCGGCACCAACGTCGCCACCCCGGTCTTCGACGGTGCGCGCGAGGACGAGCTCGCGGGTCTGCTGCAGCACACCATCCCGAACCGCGACGGCGAGCGCATGGTGCTCCCGTCCGGCAAGGCGCGGCTGTTCGACGGCCGCAGCGGTGAGCCGTTCCCGGACCCGATCTCGGTCGGCTACATGTACATCCTGAAGCTGCACCACCTGGTCGACGACAAGCTGCACGCCCGTTCGACCGGCCCGTACTCGATGATCACCCAGCAGCCGCTGGGCGGTAAGGCCCAGTTCGGCGGTCAGCGGTTCGGCGAGATGGAGGTGTGGGCACTCGAGGCGTACGGAGCGGCCTACGCCCTCCAGGAGCTGCTGACCATCAAGTCCGACGACGTCACCGGCCGCGTGAAGGTCTACGAGGCCATCGTCAAGGGCGAGAACATCCCCGAACCCGGCATCCCCGAGTCCTTCAAGGTGCTCATCAAGGAGATGCAGTCCCTGTGCCTGAACGTGGAGGTGCTGTCCAGCGACGGTATGTCCATCGAGATGCGTGACACCGACGAGGACGTCTTCCGCGCTGCGGAGGAGCTCGGCATCGACCTGTCCCGGCGCGAGCCGAGCAGCGTCGAAGAGGTCTGACGGAGTCCGGCGGGCCTTCCCCGAGAAGGCCCGCCGACCCCGGGACCCCGTTTCAGACCCCAAGACTTACGACCCTGAGAGGGATTGACGCATAGTGCTCGACGTCAACTTCTTCGACGAGCTCCGGATCGGCCTGGCCACCGCTGACGACATCCGTCAGTGGAGCCACGGCGAGGTCAAGAAGCCCGAGACCATCAACTACCGCACCCTCAAGCCCGAGAAGGACGGACTCTTCTGCGAGAAGATCTTCGGTCCGACCCGGGACTGGGAGTGCTACTGCGGCAAGTACAAGCGCGTCCGCTTCAAGGGCATCATCTGCGAGCGCTGTGGCGTCGAGGTCACGCGCGCCAAGGTGCGCCGTGAGCGGATGGGCCACATCGAGCTCGCCGCCCCCGTCACGCACATCTGGTACTTCAAGGGCGTCCCCAGCCGGCTGGGCTACCTGCTCGACCTGGCTCCCAAGGACCTCGAGAAGGTCATCTACTTCGCGGCGTACATGATCACGTACGTCGACGAGGAGCGCCGCACCCGCGACCTGCCCTCGCTGGAGGCGCACGTCTCCGTCGAGCGCCAGCAGATCGAGCAGCGCCGCGACGCCGACCTGGAGGCCCGGGCCAAGAAGCTCGAGACCGACCTGGCCGAGCTGGAGGCCGAGGGCGCCAAGGCCGATGTGCGCCGCAAGGTGCGCGAGGGCGCCGAGCGCGAGATGAAGCAGCTGCGCGACCGCGCCCAGCGCGAGATCGACCGCCTCGACGAGGTGTGGAACCGGTTCAAGAACCTCAAGGTCCAGGACCTGGAGGGCGACGAGCTGCTCTACCGCGAGCTGCGCGACCGCTTCGGCACCTACTTCGACGGCTCGATGGGCGCCGCGGCGCTGCAGAAGCGCCTGGAGTCCTTCGACCTGGAGGAGGAGGCCGAGCGCCTCCGCGAGATCATCCGCACCGGCAAGGGCCAGAAGAAGACCCGTGCGCTCAAGCGCCTCAAGGTCGTCTCCGCGTTCCTGCAGACCAGCAACAGCCCCAAGGGCATGGTGCTCGACTGCGTGCCGGTCATCCCGCCGGACCTGCGTCCGATGGTGCAGCTGGACGGTGGCCGCTTCGCGACCTCCGACCTGAACGACCTGTACCGCCGCGTGATCAACCGCAACAACCGCCTGAAGCGGCTTCTCGACCTCGGCGCGCCCGAGATCATCGTGAACAACGAAAAGCGCATGCTCCAGGAGGCCGTCGACGCGCTCTTCGACAACGGCCGCCGCGGCCGCCCGGTCACGGGCCCCGGCAACCGTCCGCTGAAGTCGCTGTCCGACATGCTCAAGGGCAAGCAGGGCCGCTTCCGCCAGAACCTGCTCGGCAAGCGCGTGGACTACTCCGCGCGTTCCGTGATCGTCGTCGGTCCGCAGCTCAAGCTGCACCAGTGCGGTCTGCCGAAGGCGATGGCGCTGGAGCTGTTCAAGCCGTTCGTGATGAAGCGCCTGGTCGACCTGAACCACGCGCAGAACATCAAGAGCGCCAAGCGCATGGTCGAGCGCGGCCGCACGGTCGTGTACGACGTGCTGGAAGAGGTCATCGCGGAGCACCCGGTTCTGCTGAACCGTGCGCCCACGCTGCACCGCCTCGGCATCCAGGCCTTCGAGCCGCAGCTGGTCGAGGGCAAGGCCATCCAGATCCACCCGCTCGTCTGCACCGCGTTCAACGCGGACTTCGACGGCGACCAGATGGCCGTGCACCTGCCGCTGTCCGCGGAGGCGCAGGCCGAGGCCCGCATCCTGATGCTGTCCTCGAACAACATCCTCAAGCCCGCCGACGGCCGTCCGGTGACGATGCCGACCCAGGACATGGTGCTGGGTCTGTACTTCCTCACCACGGACGCCGAGGGCCGCGACATCAAGGGCGCCGACCGTCCGTTCTCCTCGGTCGCCGAGGCGATCATGGCGTTCGACGCCGGCGACCTGTCGCTGCAGGCGCCGGTCGACATCCGCTTCCCGGTGGGCACCATCCCGCCGCGTGGCTGGGAGCCGCCGGCGCGTGAGGAGGGCGAGCCGGAGTGGCAGCAGGGTGACAGCTTCACGCTGAAGACCACGCTGGGCCGTGCGCTCTTCAACGAGCTGCTGCCCGAGGACTACCCGTTCGTCGACTACGAGGTCGGCAAGAAGCAGCTCTCCCAGATCGTCAACGACCTGGCCGAGCGCTACCCGAAGGTCATCGTGGCGGCGACGCTCGACAACCTGAAGGCGGCCGGCTTCTACTGGGCCACCCGTTCCGGCGTCACCGTCGCCATCTCCGACGTCGTCGTCCCCGACGCCAAGCGGGAGATCGTCAAGGGCTACGAGGCGCAGGACGAGAAGGTCCAGAAGCAGTACGAGCGCGGTCTGATCACCAAGGACGAGCGCACGCAGGAGCTCATCGCGATCTGGACCAAGGCGACCAACGAGGTCGCCGAGGCGATGAACGACAACTTCCCGAAGACCAACCCGATCTTCATGATGGTGAACTCGGGTGCACGAGGCAACATGATGCAGATGCGTCAGATCGCCGGTATGCGTGGTCTGGTGTCGAACGCGAAGAACGAGACGATCCCGCGTCCGATCAAGGCGTCGTTCCGTGAGGGCCTGTCCGTGCTGGAGTACTTCATCTCCACCCACGGTGCCCGTAAGGGTCTGGCGGACACCGCTCTGCGGACCGCCGACTCGGGTTACCTCACCCGTCGTCTGGTCGACGTCTCCCAGGACGTCATCATCCGCGAGGAGGACTGCGGCACCGAGCGCGGCCTGCGTCTGCAGATCGCCGAGCGCGGCGCCGACGGTTCGCTGCTGAAGGCGGAGAACGTCGAGACGTCCGTGTACGCGCGCTGCCTCGCCGAGGACATCGTCGTGGACGGCAAGGTGCTGGCCCCGGCCGGCACCGACCTGGGCGACGTGCTCATCGACGAGCTGATCACGCACGGCGTCGCGGAGGTCAAGACCCGCTCGGTCCTGACCTGCGAGTCCGCCGTCGGCACCTGCGCCATGTGCTACGGCCGCTCGCTGGCCACCGGCAAGCTGGTCGACATCGGCGAGGCGGTCGGCATCATCGCCGCCCAGTCCATCGGTGAGCCCGGCACCCAGCTGACGATGCGTACCTTCCACACCGGTGGTGTGGCCGGTGACGACATCACCCAGGGTCTGCCGCGTGTCGTCGAGCTCTTCGAGGCCCGTACCCCGAAGGGCGTCGCCCCGATCTCCGAGGCCTCCGGCCGCGTCCGGATCGAGGAGACCGAGAAGACCAAGAAGATCGTCATCACTCCGGACGACGGCAGCGACGAGACGGCGTACCCGATCTCCAAGCGCGCCCGGCTCCTGGTCAGCGAGGGCGAGCACGTCGAGGTGGGCCAGAAGCTCACCGTGGGCGCCACCAACCCGCACGACGTGCTGCGCATCCTGGGCCAGCGCGCCGTCCAGGTCCACCTGGTCGGCGAGGTCCAGAAGGTGTACAACTCGCAGGGCGTGTCGATCCACGACAAGCACATCGAGATCATCATCCGGCAGATGCTGCGCCGTGTGACGATCATCGAGTCCGGCGACGCCGAGCTGCTGCCCGGCGAGCTGGTCGAGCGTTCGCGCTTCGAGCACGAGAACCGTCGTGTGGTCCAGGAGGGCGGTCACCCGGCCTCGGGTCGTCCGCAGCTGATGGGTATCACCAAGGCCTCGCTGGCGACGGAGTCCTGGCTGTCGGCCGCCTCCTTCCAGGAGACGACCCGAGTGCTGACGGACGCGGCGATCAACGCCAAGTCCGACAGCCTCATCGGCCTCAAGGAGAACGTCATCATCGGTAAGCTCATCCCGGCCGGTACGGGTCTGTCCCGCTACCGCAACATCCGGGTCGAGCCGACCGAGGAGGCCAAGGCCGCGATGTACTCGGCCGTCGGCTACGACGACATCGACTACTCGCCGTTCGGCACGGGTTCCGGCCAGGCCGTTCCGCTGGAGGACTACGACTACGGTCCGTACAACCAGTAGGCAGTGGTACGAAGGGCGGTCATCCCGAGGGGTGGCCGCCCTTCGGCTTGTCGTGTGACGGCAGTGTCACAAACCGCTGGTTTCGCGAGGGTGCCCGGAACCAAACGGTGGGTATGGAGCGTTCGAGTCTTCGAGACCGTTCACCGGCGCCCGGGAGGCACCCGTGTCGTACCCGACACCGTGGCAGGGCAAGCCGCCGATGCAGGGGCCGTTCGGCCCGCCGCCCATGCTCGCGTCGCATGCCGACCGGGAGCGCGCCGTGGACGTGCTCCGGGCCGGTTACGGCGAGGGGCGGCTGGACCATGCCGAGTTCGAGAAGCGCATCGCGCGGGCGTATCAGGCCCGCTCGATCGCCGACCTGGCGCTGCTCGTCGCGGATCTGCCGCAGGGGCCGCAGATGCAGCAGCCGGTCGCCATGGCCGGCCCGGTGCCGCAGACGTTCCTGCCCGCGCCTCAGCCGGGGCAGAACGGCAAGGCGGTCGGATCGATGGTGTGCGGGATCCTGACGGTGTTCACCGGAGGGATCACCGGCATCCCCGCGGTGGTCCTCGGTCACATGGCCCGCGCCGAGATCCGCCGCACCGGTGAGGCCGGCGACGGCTTCGCCCTGACCGGCCTGATCCTCGGCTGGCTCTCCGTGGCCGGCCTGGCTCTTCTGATGGTCCTGATCATGGTGTTCGCTGCGGCGGCGGGGTCGGGGGGCTGACGGCGGCATCCCGCCCGCCCGTCACCTTCCGCGGGCCGATCAGGCGAGGCCCGCCATGACGTCATGGGCGAGCCGGGCGTAGTGGGCTCGGGCCGCAGCGATCTGTTCGTGGTCGGAGGAGCGCAGGCTCTCGCGTTCCCGGGCCAGCCGGGTCTGCGCGGCCACAGCGGCCTCGATCACTGCGCCGTCCGGCGCGGACTTGGCCTCCTCGGCGGCGATGACGGCGCTGTAGGCGGCCACCGCTCCGTTGACCGCCTCGATGGCCGCCTCATACGCGGCCGTCTCCTCGTTGGACCACTCGTGCGGGTCCAATCGGTGCGTGATCGAGATGCCGTCGTGCGACATGGTCTTCCTTTCCGGTGTGCGGTGGGGGCGGTGCGGAGCGCGTAGCCCCTCGGGATCGGCAGGCCGGGGATTCCACCCGCCCCCCATCCTGGTCGGCTCGACGACCGGTCGGTAGTGCGCGTGCAGCTCGCGAGCCTGACGCGGAACGTCCCGGCCGGACGCCAGTTCCGTTACGTGCGGGGCTCCAGGCCGGCCAATACGTCGGGCACCGGGGCGAGGGGCTGTCCGCCGAGCAGGCGGATGAGCTCGTCGGCGGTCAGCCTTCGGTCCCGGTGGTCGTCCTGGTAGCCGGTCCCGTGACCTTCAGGGCGATCGCGGTGAACGTCTCGCGCCACCGTTGGACGGCGCGCAGCAGGGAGAACGCCTCTCCGTGGAGCGGGCGCTGCCGGAGGAACGAACGCGTCAGCTGGGGAAGGGACACGTATCTCTCCGGAGGTCGGTAGACCGGGCGCGCCGGCGCTGGAATGGTTTCGCGGGGTACGGCGGGCGGATGCGGGGGCCGTTCAGCGTCCGGGGCCGCCGGGGCGTGGGGGTGTCGACGGGCGTTGGGTGGGCACCTGCGGGTGTGCCGACGTCGGGTGGTGTCCGGCCGGGGGTTGGGTGGTGGTGGGGGCTGTGATGCGGGGTGCCCGCAGGCGGGCTGCTTCGGCGAGAGAGGCGGGGGCGGGTGCTGGAAGGCCGGTTGTGGTGATCTGGTCTCTGGTCAGGTAAGGGCGTGGTTCGACCTTCCACGGTGTCACCTGGGGGTCGACCTCCTGGCGGATCACCCGTTCCATGAGCGTGGCCATCTCGACCGGTCCGATGCCGCCGGGCACCGGTGTGAGGTGCTGGGGAACGCCGTACATCTCCCGGCGTACATCGCCCTGGACGGTGCCGTCGCGCTGGGGGACGAAGCCTGAGTCGATGACCAGGCGGTGGTGCGGACGCAGGTGGTCGGGGCCGAGAATACCGGGGTTGCCGGTGACGGAGATGACGATGTCGGCGTCGCGTACGTGCCTGAGGTCGTCGCCGGCGTCCAGGGTGATCGGGTCGTGGCCGTTGTTGCGGAGCAGTTCGACCACGCCCTGTCCGACGAAGCCGCGGCTGCCGACGACGGCTATCGCCGGGGCGTCCTCGGCGAACGGCTCGGCCACCCGGTAGATGCCCTCGGCGGTGGCGCAGGCCGGGTAGGGGGAGCGGGTTTTGAGGAGGGCGTCGATGTCCTTGGCGGGGTCCATCCGGGCGACAAGAGGCGCCAACTGTTGTGGCGGCGGGTACTGGACGATGATCGCCCGTGTCTTCGGGTCCTGGCTGTAGTGGTTGAGGACATCGGCGAACTGCCAGCGGTGCGCCCCCGGTGGCAGGACCACGTGCTCGGCTCGGAAGCCGAGGTACTCGAAGCTCTTCACCTTCTGCTCGGCGGAGACCCTGGACGCCTCAAGCCGCGCATGCCAGTCCGCGGGGTCCTCGGGCGAGGGCGTGAAGCGGATGATGGCAACACGCATGCCGGTCGGCTCGATGGCCGACCGGTAGCCCTGGTACAGCGCACGAGCCTGTGCGAGCACGTCCCTGCCGGAGACCAGCTCGGTCACTTCGGGTGGCCCAACTGTGCGAGGACCTCGGGCACGGGGGTCAGCGTCCGGCCCTTCAGCAGTTCCGTGACCTGCTGTGCGGTAAGCCGCCGGTCTTCGTGGAGGTTCTCCTCGTGGACGCCGTCGGTCTCGGTGACGGCAATGCGGGTGAAGGTCTCGGGGCCGCCGGGGTCGTAGGAGGAGAAGTCTCCGAAGTGCGCGATCCAGACGATGTGGCCGAGGTCGGGGGACAGATGCCGGCGCAGCAGGGGGAGGGCGGCGTCCGCGACGCTCTGGAAGTCGCCGGTGATGCCGCGCTCCATCGGGTTGTCCGCCAGTTCGGACACGACGACCACGGTTTCCCGGGCGGTGGGATCGTGGAAGGCGCGCAGGAGCGTGTGCGCGGGACCGGACCAGCGGTTCTGCCAGTGGAGCACCTGGGTGAGCTGAGGAAGGGACATGTACCTCTCCCGGAATCGGTCGGCCGAGGGCCGTCACTTGTGGCGGAGTACCGAGATCAGCACGCCGTCGTCGGGGCTCGGGGTCAGGAAGACACCCGTGTTCTTCAGGGTCAGGTGGGGCAGGACGGTGCCCTCGGGGAGGAGTGCGGGGGCGGCGGTGCCGGAGGAGAGGTCGACCTCGGCCGTCTCCTCTCCCTCACGGGGGGTGTGATCGAGCCCTCCGTACGCGATCCCCTCGTCGGTGATCGACCGGATGTACACGCTGGCCTTCCGCTCCTTCCCGGCGTCGAGGCAGAAGCCGCTGCGCTGCTGGAGGTCGAAGGCGACGGTGCCGGAGGCGACGAAGCGGCCGTTGGGGGAGGAGACGGTGTCGCCCTCCGACGGCCGGTCGCAGACGATGCTGGTCTCCAGCTTGCCCGTGGCGGCGTCGTGCAGGGCGGTGAGAGGGTGCATGACGCTGCCGGATTCGGCCTTCCACCGGGTGAAGAGATGGCCGCCGGTGATTCCCACGTACGCGCCGTTCCCGGACGCCGAGTCCTGTGCGTACTTGGCGCCGGGCGGGGCGTCGTCGGTGATGTGCCACGACTTGGGCATCGACACGGTGTCCTGGGAGTAGTCGGAGACGACCCATCCCTTGTCGGTCCAGAGGCGTCCGATGCTCTCGGAGCAGGCGTCCGCGCAGTGGTCGAGCGTCCCGTTCGTCACGTTCACGGCGACGGCTTCCTTGTCCGTGTTGCGCGCCTCCCAGTGAACCTGCAAGCCCGTTCCGAGGTCGACGACCCTCAGGTAGTCGCGACCGAGTGCGAACAGTTCGACGGGGATGTCGATCTCGCGCGTAGGGGCCACCGCGCTGCCGGAGGCATTCATCGGATAGACCAGAAGGCGGACGATCTCCTTGCCCTTGTCGAGGGCGTCTGCGCCGAGGACGCCGTGGGCCCACAGCACGACGTACTCGCGGCCGTTCTGGACGGTGGTCGACACGGAGGGCAGCTGCACCGAGTGCCCGAACAGCGAGTTCGTCTTCTCCTTGGGAGCAGGCGGCTCCCACGGCTCGCCCGTGAAGCGGATCTTCCCCGTCGTCGCGTCGCGCACCTGGACGACGTACCCGTCCTCCGTGGTGTTCACATGGGCGACGGTGTCGCTCCGGGTACCCACGGCCACCAGCGGTTGCGCCGAGTAGTTCTTCGGCATCCAGGAGAGCGTCTGCTGCCAGCCCTTGCCCGGGTCGTACTGGGAGGGGACCGTCAACAGGACCGACGGGCCCTCCGGGGTGGGGGAGGCTTTCGCGGACGGGCCGGCGGACGCCGTGTGCTCGTTCTTCGAGTCCGGCGACGAGCCGTCGCCGCAGCCGGCCAGGAGCAGCCCCGCGAGCAGGGCGCTCGCCGCTGCCTTCGTCTTGGGCATGTGCTGTGTGTCCTCTCGGTCGATCAGTACGGCTCGACCACCGGGGCCGCCTTGGCCCGGTGGGAGCCTTCCTTGCAGCCGGCGAACGGCCCGGCGGGGTCCCGCAGTTCGCTGAGCGCCGGTCCCAGGTGATCACGCTGCCATACGGAGGGACCGACGGCGCCCGCGGCGGGATCGGTGAGTTCCTGCCAGGCGAGCCACAGCGCGTGCAGCCGGGCCACCGCCTCCAGGTGCTCCCACCAGCGCGGGCACCAGGGCGAGCCGGAGTGGGTCTCCCGCCCGTAGACGGGAAGCAGCAGGGAGTTCACCCAGGTCGCCAGCAGCCGCAGCTCCTGGACGTACGCGTCGCCGTCTAGGTAGAGGATGAACGGCGGGGACTGCGGCACCTGGTGGGGGAGGTGCTCGGTCATCAGTGGATGGTCTCCTTGCCGGCGCGGCGGGTGATCGCCTGGACCTCCGCCTGGGCCGCGGCCCGGATCCGGTCGGCGTCCGGTTCCAGGTACCAGGGGCGCAGCCGGACGAGGGCCGGCTTGACCCCGGTGGCGAGCAGCAGGGCGGTGCCCTTGGGCAGGGCGCGGATGCGGTCGGCGGGCAGGATGCGTTCGAGCCGGTAGGACGTCGAGCGGGACCTGCCGTCCTTGCTCCTGGAGTAGCTGACCGTGCTCACGTCGTGTTCGCCGACCAGCCGGGAGATCTTCTCGACGAAGTCGGCGTCGTCCAGGCCCGCGCCGAGCAGTTTGATCGTGGCGGCGCCCCACAGGGCGTCCATGCCGGGCTCGCCCCACACCCGTACGCCCTGGCGATAACTCTGCAGCAAAGTCACGATGTTGATGCCGCGGGAGCCGAAGTGGCTGTAGAGGTCGGGGAGATCCGAGATACGGCAGACGTTGGCCGCCTCGTCGAGGACGGCGGTCATGGGCGGGTCGAGGCGCCCGCCCATCCGTTCGGCGGCGACGACGCCCGCGCGCAGCACCGAGTCGGCGGCGGCCGCGATCACTCCGGCGGCCGAGCCGCCCCCGTCCTTGGAGAGCAGGTAGAGGGTGTCACGGCTGAGCACGTGCGTGTCGGGCCGGAACTGCGGCAGCCGCGGGTCGGGGCTGACCCAGGCGGCGATCCGCGGGTCGAGGAGGCACGCCACGCACTGGCGTGCGGTCTCGTAGATGCCGTCCCGGGTTTCGACCGCGCCCTGGATGGTGCCGCGCAGCTGGTCGGCCAGCGCGGTCATGCCGGCGTCGCGCAGCAGGTCGATCGGTGTGCGGTCGGCCGGGTCGGCCAGCCAGGCCAGCACCTCGTCGATCCGCCGCCCGCCCCGGCTGGCGGCGTGGAAGAGGGCGGTGAGGGTGTTCTGGGCCGCGGAGATCCAGAAGTCGCGCTTGGAGGCGTCGTCGTTGACGGCGCCCACGAAGTGACCGGCCAGCCGCCGGGCGCCCTCGATGGTGGCCGCGTCGGCGAGCATGTCCCACCACATCGCGCGCGGGGTGTGCGCGATGCCCTGCGGGTCGAACGTCCATACCGTGCCGTGCCGTTCGCGTTCGGCCCGGGTGACGCTGTAGACGTCGGCCTTGTTGGAGGTCAGCAGCACACTGCCCCGGGCGCGCAGCACCCGCGGCACCGCGATGCCGGTGGACTTGCCGGCCCGCGGGGCCATCAGGTCCAGCTCGACGTCCTCGTAGCTGGAGCGCAGCTCGGGGCCGTTCGGCTCCAGGTCGCCCAGCAGGTTTCCGGTGTCGTCCGGGTGGAGCCGTCCCGTCCTCGGCAGTGAGGGACGCAGCTCGCGGGCGCGGGCGGCGGCGCCCTTGGGGAGCATGGCCGCGAGCTCCCGGCGTCCGGCGAGACCGGTCGGCCGGGCGGACCCCTTGCGCACCAGCATGATCATTACGACGAGCAGCGCGACGCACACCCCGAGCACCACGGTCATACCCGCCAGCAAGGCGCCGACCGGTGAGCCCGGCCACAGCGCCTCCGGCCCGTCCTGCGTCAGGGTCGCGAAGGTCGACAGGGCGAACGGCGGGGGATCCCAGCCACCGCCGCTGGTGGCCGCGCCCAGCGTGCCGCCCAGCCAGACCGCGAAGAAGACGAAGCCGGTGAGCGCCGCGACCACGACGATGATCCACGGCAGGAAGTCGTCGGCGCCGGCGCTGCCCCTGCGCGCGCTCATCGTGGCCCCTCCCCGTGCTGCACGGCCTGTTCCGTGCCGGTCCAGCGGGTGTTGGTGTTGTGCAGGGCGCGCTCCGTGTCGGTGATGGCGACCTTGATGGGGATGCCGGGCCGGCCGCCGACCTTGATGAGGAAGCGGCCACGGCCGGGCGGCTCGGCGTTGCCGTCCGTGCCGGCCCAGCCCGGCGGCGACGACCAGGACGACACCAGTTCGATCTCCCGCTCCGACATGCCGACGATCTTGCTGAGCTCCTGCATCTCGGCACGGGGCAGCCCGGCGCAGACGACCATGCCCGCCCGCTCGACGAAGCCGCGCGCCTTCGCCCGGTCGGCCTCGGTGCCGAGCGCCTCGGCATCCTTGAGGGTGTGGGTGATCTTGGCGTCGCCGAGCCCCAGGGAGCGGTTGAGGCGGGTGAGCGCGTCGATCCGCTCGACGATGCCGGAGGCGGCGCGCAGCGGTCGCCACAGCTCGTCCAGGACGGTGAAGAACCAGCGCTGCGGGCCGAGCCCGGCGTCCGCCAGGGCGTGGGCGGCGGCGACCGTGCCGAGCCCGTCGGACCAGGCGGCGAGCATCGCCGCCGCGGTGAGCTGGGTGTCGGCCTCGCCGATCCGGGAGATGTCGACGCACACGGCGGGCGAGTTCGGGTCGATCCGGGTCGACGTCTCGGAGGCGAAGGTGTCACCGAGCGGGCCGTCGAGCACGCCGAGCAGCGAGCGGTGCAGTGGGTCCACCGCCTGCTGGTAGCGCACCATGTCGCCGCGGTCGAGCGTCACCGCGCGCACTCGGTCGGGCCCCTCGTCGAGGACCTTCAGCAGATCGGGCAGGAGCGGTGCTCGGCCGGGTTTGCCGCGCTCGTTGAGGTGGTGCAGACAGGCGGACAGCACCGACTGCTCGTGATCGTCCATCGGTCGGCCCCGCACGATGGTGACGAGGGCGGCGACCATGTTCAGCACCCGGCCGTGCGCCTCGGCCGCCAGCACCCGGCCGGCGTCGCCGCCGATCCGGGCCGCGGCCTCGCCCATGGCGCCGGGGTCCAGCACGTTGATGCCGCCGACCCCGCGTCCGATGGAGATCACCTGGCCGCCCAGGGCCCGCACGGTGTCGGCGTAGTCGGGCTTGAGGTCGCCGAGCACCAGCGGCACGATCCCGGTCGCCGTCATGCCGATCAGCATCCGGTTGACCAGGGTGGACTTGCCGAGGCCGGGCATGCCGAGCATGAACAGCGACGGGTTCGAGATGTAACGGGCCCGGGTGAACCAGGAGATGGGGTCCCCGCACACCGTCGCGCCGGTGTGCAGATGCTGCCCGAGGGGCACGCCCGTCATCGGCGCGCCCGAGCCGGCCGCGAACGGCCACAGGCCGCAGGCCTGCACGGTGGTCGCGCGCCACATGGTCGGCGGGTCCAGGTGGCCGACCTGGCCGCCGCCCGGGCCGGGCCATCCCCGAGCCGGCACGACGGGTTCGCGCGGCGGTCGGGCGGCCGGACGCTGTCGCCTGCTCACAGGGTCTCCCTCAGCTGGTAGGGGATGAGCGTGTACTCCCACGGCAGCAGGCCGACGGGCAGCGTGCAGCTGAACGCCGACGCCTGCATGCGGTCCGCGGGGCGCATCAGGATGCGGGAGGACGCCTGGAGGTTGCGCACGGTGATGGAGGCGTCCTGGAGCTCCTCCTCGTTGTCGACGGTGACCGTCACCATCAGGGAGAACTCCACGAGACCGGCGCCGGCGGCCTCCTCGGCCGCGGTCTGCTCGGCCGCGCGCATCTCGGACGAGGCACGCGCCTGGACCAGGCCCCGGCGGGAGCCGGCCATGAAGTGCGCCGCCCTGCGGTCGGCCTCCACGATCCGCGCGGAGGTCGCCGGGTCGATGGGCCGGTAGACCAGCGACACCCGCTTGCGGCGCGTGCCGTGGGCGGGTTCCAGCAGGCCGCGCAGCACGCTGGACCGTACGGTGCCGCGCGGGGCGAGGGTCAGCATCCAGGTGCGGGACACCCCGGAGTCGTGCTTGTAGGCGTCGATCGTCTCCACGGCCGCGGCCGGGCCGGCGTCCTTCCAGTCCAGGCCCGTGCCGGCGTGCTGGGCGCGGACGGCCAGTACGTCGGGCGCGATGGCCGGGTCGTACGCCACCCGCACGATCTCGGCGATGCGCTCCGCGGACAGCGGGGAGGCCGAGCCGCCGCCGGCGGCGACCAGGCCCGCCAGCAGGCCCGGCAGGCGCATCGACAGGTCGGTGATGACGTCCTCGGGGTCGCGCCGCGGGCCGGGGACCGTGCCGTAGGTGAGCGCGATGTAGGTGTGCATCTCGGAGGACGCGGCGGGGTAGCGCTGGACGACCTCCTCCATCACCGCGCGCGCCGCGGCGGGGGCGTCCGGCACGATGCGGGGGAGCACCTCGGCGGCGAGGCGGGTGCCGGTGTCCGGGGCGGTCTCGACGACCACCTGGGCGCCGCGCAGCCCCGGCTCGTGCGACAGCCGGGCCAGCCAGTCGCCCCAGGAGGCGACCCAGATGTCGACCTGCTCGGGGTCGACCAGCGAACCGCCGTCGGGTTCGCAGGTGAGCACGATGGTGTAGAGGTTGCGGCCGGGGTGGTGCAGCACTCCGAAGGGGCGGTCGTACGCGTCCCTGCCTTCCCGCATCTTCACCCGGGAGAGCAGTCCGGGCGGCGTGAAGTGGCCGCCGGGGCGCCGCGACAGCGGGCCCGAGACATACGTGTGCGAGCCGTTGGCCTTGCGCTTCATCCAGCCGATCCGGACGGCCAGCAGCTGGTACACGTTGCGGCCGTCCGCGGTGCGCAGCGCCAGCGGGCCGAGGAACAGCGCCAGCGGGACGAGGACGACGACGGCCGCGGCGAGCGAGACCAGCGAGGCGAGCAGGACGACCACGAGTCCGCCGAAGGCGACAACGGTACCGAGCAGGCCCAGGGGGCCGAGGCCGGGCCGACGGGGACGCCGCCAGTTCCCGTACGTGGGACGCGTCATGGCGTCGGAGGACATGGGTTTCCTTTCCGGGGTGTGTCAGAGGCTTCTTCCGGGGCCGGGGGGCCGGCGCGGAGTGCGGGGCGTGGCGGGGGCAGCCGTTCCGGGGACGGCGGTGGGCCGCGGCGCGGCGTCGCCCCGCCCCGAGCGCAGGCGCCCGGCCGCCGATATCCGGATGACGCTGTCGCCCTGCTGGAAGGTCCGCGCCTGGACGAGCGGGCTCCGCGCGGCGGCGCCAGGGTCGAAGTCGCCCCGGTCGGAGGTGATCAGCGCGGTGACGAGCCCTTTGTCGGCAAGGCGCTCGGCGTTCTCCCGGCCGATGGAGTAACCGCGGCCCGAGGTGCTCTGCGCGTACAGGTCGCGGATCGTGCCCTCGGGCGCCATCCGGCCGCCGTAGGCGTCCAGGCCCTGCTCGTAGCGGATGCGGCCGCTCTCCCAGCGGGCCGCGTTCTGCGCGAGGCACTGCTCCAGGGGGACCTCGACGGACAGCACGACGCGCTGGTCGTAGCCCTGGTGCTGGAGGTCGGTGAGGAGGCGGATGTTCTTGTCGAGGTTCTTCAGGGTGGCGTCGTAGAGGAGGTTGTAGCCCTCGCGGCGCGCCCATACCTCGAACTGGTCCTGGAGGAACGCGGACTCACGATGGATCAGCGAGGCCATTTCGGAGGGTGCCAGCTCCCGGCCGAAGGGCAGGGCCATGGCCCGGGCGTCCAGCCGGGGCAGTCCGCCGTGCTCGAAGAGGGCCACCTTGAACTGGTCCGGGTCGAGGACGACGTACAGGTCGAGGTTCACTCCGTGGGCGCGGGCGAGTTCCCGCCCCAGCCCGGTGTCCTGGCCCTGCCACCGGGCGAGGCCGGCCTGGGCGCCGCCCTTGCCCGCCCCGGGCGCACCGGCGGTGAGCAGGACGGCCTGGCCGTCCCGGGGGCGGTCACGGTACTGGTCCTTGAACTGTTCCAGGATCGCCCGGTGCAGTTGTTCCCGCTCCCTGGTCCACAGGCCGTCCCGGAAGTGGTGGCTGACGGTGTCCCGGGGGCCGGGGGAGAGATCGCCTCCAGGGCCCATGCGCCGCTGTAACTCCTGGTAGAGCGGCTGGTACTCGCCGTTCATCCGTGGCGGGCCGTGCGGCGGCGGTGGATCTCCTCCAGGTCCTCCCTGGTGATGTCACCGAGGAGGGAGGCGCCGGCCACGACTTCGAGGGTGTTGTCCTGGTGGGACGGCTCGATGTGCCCCTCCTCCCAGTCCGACTCCTCGAACTCCCAGGCGGCGACGGTTTCGATCATCTCGTCGCGCGGGATCTCGCCGGCCGCGTAGCGCTGGAGGTACTCGCGCAGGGAACGCTGCTCGGACATGGATCTTCCTCTCCTCGGCAGAGTGGGAGGCCGGGCATGCGCCTCCCCCATCGGCTCCTACTGGTTGTGGCCCTTGTTTCCGTCGTTGTCGTCGAGGGAGTTGGTCACTTCGTTCGCCGCGGTCAGGCCGGCCTGTGCGACCGTCGCAGCGGCCTGGACGGCGACCGTCGCGCCGGCCGTGGCCCCTGCGGCACCGGCGGAGGCCGCACCACCGACCGTCCCCGCGCCGCCACCGCCCGTGCCGCCCGGGGGCGAGCCAGCACCCGTGGAGGGCGAGCCGGCCGGCCCTTGGGAAGCAGTGTTCCGGCCGCCTCCTCCACCGCCACCGGAGGAGGACATGCCGCCGCTCGCGATGTTGATGGCACCGGTGGCGATGTTGTTGGCGAAGTTCATGGCGACCGTGCCGCCCGAGGTGCTGCCGAGCGCGGCTGTCGCCGGGACGATCAGCTTGAGCAGGGCGGGCAGGGCGAACACGGACAGGATCAGCATGCCCATGCCCGCGATGGTGTTCTCCAAGGCAACGGCGCGGTCGTCCTGCGTCATGGCCGTGGCCGAGTAGATGATCAGTGCGGCGGCCGGTTTGTAGAGGAGCCAGGCGATGAGCCAGCCGAGATGCTTCTTCCACCAGCCCTCGCCCCAGCCCGTCATCGAGGACGCGGCGGCGATGGGAAGGGTGCCGATCAGCATGATGAGCACGCCGAGCCGGATGTACATGAGAATGATCTGGACGAACCCGGCCAGCATGATCAGCAGGCCGAAGATCAGGATCAGGCCGGGGCTGGTGAGAGTGGTCAAACCGAGCATCGTCTCGGCGTTCTCACCCAGCTGGGCCTTCTCGTACACGTCCGCCGCGTACGCGTCCGAGGCCTCGTACAGCTTGCCGGCTATCAAGGGGGCGACGGCCGAGACGAGAATGACCTTCCACATGCCCAGGAGCGCCTGCTGCATGGGCTGGCCCTTGCGCTCGTACGCCATCCTGGCCGCCGCGACGAGGAGCGAGGCGACGGCCACGTAGCCGACGATCCATTGCGTCTCGTTGAGGATGCCGTTGAGCCCGGTCTGCCCTTGGGGGTTGAGGGAGCTCGGGCTTCCGGCCTGCAGCCAGACGCCGTTCAGTGACTTGAGCACTTCGGAGGCGGCCGAGCCGATGGCGTTCGCGAAGGCGCCGACCGCCGAGTCGGCTATTGCCTCACCTGCGCCCCGGGTGGCATCGCCCAGACATCCGCTGAGATCTGTGGCGCAGTCGACTATGTCGCCGGGGCCGGGCAGCTCACGAAGCATCAGGTGTGCCCCACTCCGTGAAACCCTCCAGACCGCCCACGGGGGTGGCCGTCTCCAAGAGGGACCCGGAGAGTGTGGGCCGGAGCTTCCAGTCGCCGTCGTCCCAGACGACGGTCACCGTGCCGGCACCGTAACCCCCCCGCGGAATCTGCATCACGACCATCACTGTGGCCTGCTCCTCGGAGTAGGAGACGATCGAGTAGGCGGCGTAGGTGCCCCTGCTGCCGGGCGGAGCCTTGACCACCGAGTCGTCGGGCAGTTTCGAACGCTTGCGGATGTACGCGTCCCTGGCCGCCCCGGGAGGCATCTGACGATCCACGACGTCCCGCCAGTTCGAGTCGTCGAACTGGTTGGGGATGACGTGGGCCGCCAGGACCGCGCCCATGGGAGTGTGCGCGAAACAGGACCACGCGGGCCCGTCGAACTTCACCGGGCCCGCGGTTTCCGACACCGGGACCAGCGTGGAGTTCAGCTGGCGCCACTGGACGTCGGCCGGCGGCTTCGGCCGAGTGTCCTGGTCACTGTCGTCCGTACGGCAACCGGCAGGCCGGCCCTCACCGGTGGCCTGCGAGGGCGCGGACGTCTCACCGCCGTCCGCGGACGACTGCACCGCGGACGGCTTGGCCGCGGGCGCCCCGCTGTCGTCGCCTCCGCCGGAGAGGAGCGCCACGCCACCGATCAGGGCCATCGCGATCAGGAACGCGGCCGAAATCTGCCAGCCCCGCTGCTGCCAGAAGGGCTTCTCCCACTCCCCGCTGCTGCCGCGCTGCCTTCCCGAAACCACCATCAGTCGGGTTCCCTTCACGTTCGGGTCGGGGTCGGGGTCAGGCGAAGACGAAGGAGACGAGCGGGCCGGCAGTGGCGACCAGGACGCAGCCGCCCAGCACCATGCCGAGACGGCCCATGTGCTCGGACCCCTCGCCCCGGCGCATCGAAATCGCCATCATGGCCCCGGTGATCAGTACGCCCGCGACGCCCGCCGCGGTTCCGGCCCAGGCGACGATGCCGAGGACACTGTTCACCTTGTCCGTGAGTTCCTCCGGCGCGTCCATGCCCGGCGTGGGCACGTCGGCGGCGAGGACGATGCCGTGAAGCTTGCTCAACATGGAGAATCTCCCCCCGTGCAAGTGAGCGGTCTACGCTCACTCTCCTGACAGTGACTGCGTGTGCAGCCATGTTGACGCTGCATCATGACAGCGCCAGATCGCTGTGCGTCCGTTTCCGGCCTCGTCGGTGACCGGTTTCGGAACACATCTGTCTCGAAAGACCGCCTACTCCAGGAGGAACGTGACGACAGGACCTGCGGTCGCCCCGATGATGCAGGCCCCCATGACGGTCGCGAACTGCGTCACGTGCTCCTCCCCATTTCCCGATCGGAGCGATATGGCCATCCGTGCCCCGACGATCAGGAGGCCGACGACGCACGCGGCGCTGACCAGCCAGGCCATCATGTCGAGAAGTTCGTTGAGGGGATCCGTGACGTCGGACTCCGGTCCGACGCGTGCTGGCGCTGCCATCTCAAACCTTCTGTCATAAAAGTCAGTTGCCGGTGATGACTCGTCCGAGCGCGGCGACTTCACGCGGCAGAGGCCCTGAGAGGTCGCCGGTCCGCCAGGACGGCACCCAGGGCACCCGGTGGACGGCGACGGCCGAGCCGATCACCTTGATTCTGCGGTTCAGCTCTTTCGGCAGGCGGCCGGGTGCGTCCGCGACGAGGACGACCGCGCAGAGGGTGACATCTGCCGGGACTTCATTCTGGCGAACGGCGTTGAGGACCCTGGACACCGCCTGGAGCCCCGAGGCGTGGGTACGGGCCACGAGCATGACGTTCCCGGGTTCCCCGGCTGCGGGGTCGGGCCAGGAGAGGCCGGAGTCATGACCTCCGAATATCTGCGCCAGGGTGGAAGTCCCAGCGCCTCCATGGGCGTTCATCCAAGTGAGTCGGGCCTGAGCGGGCGTCGGTAGCGAGGCGGCGGGAACAACCTCCGCGCCTCGCACGGAACTTGGCGACGAATCGTGCAGGAATACCGTATTCGGGGACGGCAGCGGAGGGGCGGATGGATTCACCGGCCCGCGGAGCCAGATCTCAACTCCCTCGGTGATGTGCTGCTGCATGCGTCCCTGCTCCCCCTGTGTCGACGTCCGTCAACTCTCTCGCGTAGCGTCCGACACCGATAACGTACTGCGAATCAAAGGGTGTTGACTGCATCGGCCATGTGATGTCGTCGGGCGGTCGCCGTACCGGCCTGTGGGGGACATCGGATCATGTCTACGGGGGAGCGATGTCGGGCAAAGGGGGAAGCACTGCCGCGTGGCTCGCGGGCGGTGCCTTCGCGTTGGTCGTCATGCCGGTCATGCTGTTCGTGGGTGTCGGGGCGGGGGACACGGGCCCCGACATGTCGGGTGTCACCGGCGGCACGCTGAACCCGAAGCACGTACCCCCGGAGTACCTGCCGTGGGTGCTGAAGGCCGGCTCCATGTGCCCCCAGATAACCGCGCCCGTCATCGCCGCCCAGATCGAGGCCGAGTCGGCCTGGATCAATGGGCGGACCTCGCCCGCGGGGGCCCAGGGACTCTCACAGTTCATGCCCGGAACGTGGACCACCTGGGGCCGGGACGACGACGGCAATGGGCGAGTGGACCCCTTCGACCCGGGAGATGCGATCATGGCCCAGGGGCGCTACGACTGTGCCCTGGCCGAGGACGTCGAGGGTTACAAGGCTCGCGGCCGGGCGAGCGGCCCGACGCTCGACCTCACTCTCGCCGCCTACAACGCGGGCCCGGGTGCGGTGCTGGAGTACGGAGGCATACCCCCGTACCAGGAGACCCAGGGCTACGTCGTCAAGATCAAGAGCTTCATGGCGAAATACACGGCGATCAGCTCAGGACCCGGTACCGGCACCGTCCCCGCCGGACAGGCGATGGCCATGCCGTTGTCCGGCAACCCCCCTGTGACCTCCCCCTTCGGTATGCGCGTGCACCCTGTCACCGGGGTCTACAAACTGCACTCCGGAATCGACTTCGGAGTCGCCGCCGGGGTGCCGGTACTCGCCGCCGAGGAAGGCGTCGTCACCTTCGCCGGCATGACGAGTGGCTATGGGAACCGGGTGGTCGTGTCCCACGGCACGATCGAGGGCAAGCGAGTCTCGACGACCTACAACCACCTGTCCGCCATCAGCGTCGCCAAGGGACAGCGGGTCGGCGTGGGCACGGTGGTCGGACTCGTCGGCAGCACGGGCTACTCCACCGGAGCCCACCTGCACTTCGAGGTACAGGTGAACGGAGAGTACGTCGACCCCGCCCCCTGGATCGGAAAATGAGCGGGCGACGGACGGGCGCGGACAGGAGGAGGGGGATCGTGCGGAAGGCCATCGCCGTGACAGTCGTGGCCGTCGTCGGCTCGGCCGTGCTGACGGGCTGCGGGTTGAAGAGCCTCGGGGACGAGACGGACGGCACGGGTGCGGGGCCGGACCCGGCGGTCTCCGGCAGCTTCACGCCCAAGGCTCCCGTCCCCCGGGGCAAGCCGCTCGACGAGGGAGCCAGGGTCCCCTCCCCGCCGCGGGTGGACGACCAGGACCCGACCTCCGTCACCCGGGCCTGGGCCATCCTCACGTACAGCCATGACACCGCGTACGACGCGGGGCCGCAGGACGCGGTGCTCCGGGGCTCCCGCTATCTCGTCCCCGAACGCGCCGCCGCCGAACGCGAGCACACACCGGCCGGCGGCACGGGAAGCGAGTGGAGCGTCTGGGCGGAGCACAAGGCATGGACAACGGTGCGGCTGACCTTCGACGACGGTGACGACGGCGACGTACCGGCCGACACCGCGTCCGTCACCTACCGGGAGGTCTTCGTCGACGGCAGGGCACGGGGCCGGGACGGCTGGACCGGCGACGGCCCTCGGCTCATGGCCTCGGTCAAGTTGTCCCGTTCGGGTGGCGGCCCCTGGCGGGTCGCGGACGTGAAAGTGACCGTGGCGGCAGTGCCGTCCCCCTCCGTTTCCTCCCCCGCGTCCGCTTCGTCTCCGCCCGTGCGAAAGAACTGAGTGAGGCTCCCATGTCCGTGTTCAACCGTCGAAAGCGGAAGGAAGGGACTCCGGAAGGGACTCCGCCGCCGGCTCCCGGGCCCGTTGCCGTCGACGTGCGGGTGCACGCCGACGGGTACGCGGAGATAGGCGGTCGTCCTGTCGTGGCGGGGGTGGGGGAGCAACCGCAGGACGCTGTCCTCGACTACCTGTACCGGCTCGCCCTGACGTCGGGGCAGCCGGTGTCGGCCACGGTGTACGACGAGCGGATCGGGGCCATCGTGCCCCTGCAGGTGCTGGAGGACGGGTCGAGCCGCTTCCTGGCTCGGCCGGTGCCGATGCCGGGCGAGCCCGTGTCCCGGCCCCGCCCGGCGGCAGAGGGGCCCTCATCCGTCTCCGCCCCGGCGCCCATGACCGCACCACAGCCCGGAAACACCCGTCCGGCGGACAGGGCGGAGCCGCTTCCGACGACCCCGCCCTCGGTACCGGGGCCGGCCAGGGTCCCGGTACCGACCTCGGCACCGGCCGCGGCACCGCCGTCGGATCCGGCGACGGCCGCCCCAGCCGTGGCTCCCGCCCCGGCCCCGGCAACTGCCCCGGCCCCGGCACCCGCTTCCGACCCGGCTCCGGCACCCGCTTCCGACCCGGGACCTGCCCCGGCACCGGCACCCGCTCCCGACCCGGCACCTGCCCCGGACCCGGGACCTGCCCCGGACCCGGGACCTGCCCCGGACCCGGGACCTGCCCCGGCACCCGCTCCGCACCCGGCACCCGCTCCGCACCCGGCACCCGCTCCCGACCCGGGACCTGCCCCCGCTCCCGACCCGGGACCAGCCCCGGACCCGGCCCCCGCGCGCGCCCAAGCGCCGGTTCAGGCCCCCGCGCCCGAGCCCGCCGTAGCGTCCGCACCGCCCGCGGCCCCCTCGCCCGCGCCGTTCGCGGATGATCCGGTCGCCGGTCCGGCGGCAAGGATTCATGAGGCGCTTCAGTCCGGTCGTATCGAATGGGCCGCCACTCTCGCGCGGCAGAGCGTGACCGAGGCCACCGAGCGGCTGGGACGCGAGTCGCCCGAGGTACTGCGGTTGCGCGAGCTGAGCGCGTACGTCGCGTTCGTCGCCGGCGACAGTCGGCGAGCCTTCGAAGGCTCTCTCGACATAGCCCGTGACCGCAGGGACCGCGACGACCCCCAGGCGCTGCAGAGCGTGCGGAACGCGGCGGCTGCCTGGCTTCAGGTCACCGACCCCGTCGAGGGCCTCCGCATGGGCCGTGAGCTGGTCGCCCTCTGGACGACCCTGCCCGCGGCGGACCAGGCCCAGCTGGAGTCGGTGCGGGCGCGCATGATCCGCCTGGAGCGGAGGGCCGGCTCCGCCTAGGGCGGCGGTATCATCCGGAACATCCGCCACTGTCTGTGACGAATTCCTGGCCGATCAGCCCGGTGCGTCGACCGGGAACCGCTTCTTTTGACCCAGGTCGATGCGGTGGGTACGCTCAGACCTTGTGCCTGGGGTGTGCCCTGGCCCTCGTGCGTGCCTTGAAACCGCACGTGGGGCTGCTACCGGCCACCGTAATCTGCGCTTCTTTTCGCCTAGCGGCGGGAGTCCGCGGGATTCGACACACCCGACCGCGTGGGTCGGCGACGTTCCAGGTTAGCTGTACCCATCGGCACACAGAAACCGGAGAAGTAGTGCCTACGATCCAGCAGCTGGTCCGCAAGGGCCGGCAGGACAAGGTCGAGAAGAACAAGACGCCCGCACTCGAGGGTTCCCCTCAGCGTCGCGGCGTCTGCACGCGTGTGTTCACGACCACCCCGAAGAAGCCGAACTCGGCCCTGCGTAAGGTCGCGCGTGTGCGTCTGACCAGCGGGATCGAGGTCACCGCTTACATTCCGGGTGAGGGACACAACCTGCAGGAGCACTCCATCGTGCTCGTGCGCGGCGGCCGTGTGAAGGACCTGCCGGGTGTTCGTTACAAGATCATCCGCGGCTCGCTCGACACCCAGGGTGTCAAGAACCGCAAGCAGGCTCGCAGCCGTTACGGCGCCAAGAAGGAGAAGTAAGAATGCCTCGTAAGGGCCCCGCCCCGAAGCGTCCGGTCATCATCGACCCGGTCTACGGCTCCCCTCTGGTGACCTCCCTGATCAACAAGGTGCTGCTGAACGGCAAGCGCTCCACCGCCGAGCGCATCGTCTACGGCGCCATGGAGGGCCTGCGCGAGAAGACCGGCAACGACCCGGTCATCACGCTCAAGCGCGCTCTGGAGAACATCAAGCCGACCCTCGAGGTCAAGTCCCGCCGTGTCGGTGGCGCCACCTACCAGGTCCCGGTCGAGGTCAAGCCCGGCCGTGCCAACACCCTGGCGCTGCGCTGGCTGGTCGGTTACTCCCGCGCCCGTCGCGAGAAGACCATGACCGAGCGTCTGCTCAACGAACTCCTCGACGCGAGCAACGGCCTCGGCGCCGCTGTGAAGAAGCGCGAGGACACGCACAAGATGGCCGAGTCCAACAAGGCCTTCGCGCACTACCGCTGGTAGTCGCTACCCACATCGAGACCGAGAGAAGACGAAAGCCTTATGGCTACCACTTCGCTTGACCTGGCCAGGGTGCGGAACATCGGCATCATGGCCCACATCGACGCGGGCAAGACGACCACCACCGAGCGGATCCTGTTCTACACCGGTGTGTCCTACAAGATCGGTGAGGTCCACGACGGCGCTGCCACCATGGACTGGATGGAGCAGGAGCAGGAGCGTGGCATCACGATCACCTCTGCTGCCACCACCTGCCACTGGCCGCTGGAGAACGTCGACCACACCATCAACATCATCGACACGCCGGGCCACGTCGACTTCACCGTCGAGGTGGAGCGTTCGCTGCGCGTGCTCGACGGTGCCGTGACGGTGTTCGACGGCGTCGCCGGCGTTGAGCCCCAGTCCGAGACGGTGTGGCGTCAGGCGGACCGCTACGGCGTTCCGCGCATCTGCTTCGTCAACAAGCTGGACCGCACCGGTGCCGAGTTCCACCGCTGCGTCGACATGATCTCCGACCGCCTGGGTGCGCAGCCGCTGGTCATGCAGCTGCCGATCGGCGCCGAGGCGGACTTCAAGGGCGTCGTCGACCTGGTGACGATGAAGGCCCTGGTCTGGTCGGCCGAGGCCACCAAGGGCGAGATGTACGACGTCGTCGACATCCCGGACACCCACACGGAGGCTGCCGAGGAGTACCGCGGCAAGCTTCTGGAGGCCGTCGCCGAGAACGACGAGGAGATGATGGAGCTGTACCTGGAGGGCACCGAGCCCTCCGAGGAGCAGCTGTACGCGGCGATCCGCCGTATCACCATCGCCTCCGGCAAGGGCCAGGGCACCACGGTGACCCCGGTGTTCTGCGGCACCGCCTTCAAGAACAAGGGCGTCCAGCCCCTGCTCGACGCGGTCGTGCGCTACCTGCCGTCGCCGGTCGACATCGAGGCCATCGAGGGCCACGACGTCAAGGACCCGGAGACGGTCGTCAAGCGCAAGCCGTCCGACGACGAGCCGCTGTCGGCGCTGGCGTTCAAGATCATGAGCGACCCGCACCTCGGCAAGCTCACCTTCGTCCGCGTGTACTCCGGCCGTCTGGAGTCCGGCACCGCCGTGCTGAACTCCGTCAAGGGCCGCAAGGAGCGCATCGGCAAGATCTACCGCATGCACGCGAACAAGCGTGAGGAGATCGAGTCGGTGGGCGCCGGCGACATCGTCGCGGTCATGGGTCTGAAGCAGACCACGACCGGTGAGACGCTGTGCGACGAGAAGTCCCCGGTGATCCTGGAGTCCATGGACTTCCCGGCCCCGGTCATCCAGGTCGCCATCGAGCCCAAGTCGAAGGGCGACCAGGAGAAGCTCGGCGTCGCGATCCAGCGCCTGGCCGAGGAGGACCCGTCCTTCCAGGTCCACTCCGACGAGGAGACCGGCCAGACCATCATCGGCGGCATGGGCGAGCTGCACCTCGAGGTGCTGGTCGACCGTATGCGCCGTGAGTTCAAGGTCGAGGCCAACGTCGGCAAGCCGCAGGTCGCGTACCGTGAGACGATCCGCAAGTCGGTCGAGAAGGTCGAGTTCACCCACAAGAAGCAGACGGGTGGCACCGGCCAGTTCGCTCGCGTGATCATCGCGATCGAGCCGATCGAGGGCGGCGACGCGTCCTACGAGTTCGTGAACCAGGTGACCGGTGGTCGCATCCCGAAGGAGTACATCCCTTCGGTCGACGCCGGCTGCCAGGAAGCGATGCAGTTCGGCATCCTGGCGGGCTACGAGATGACGGGCGTTCGCGTCACGCTTCTCGACGGCGCCTACCACGAGGTCGACTCCTCCGAACTCGCGTTCAAGATCGCCGGTTCGCAGGCCTTCAAGGAGGCCGCGCGCAAGGCTTCCCCCGTGCTCCTGGAGCCGATGATGGCCGTCGAGGTCACCACGCCCGAGGACTACATGGGCGAGGTCATCGGCGACATCAACTCCCGCCGTGGCCAGATCCAGGCCATGGAGGAGCGGGCGGGCGCCCGTGTCGTGAAGGGCCTCGTGCCCCTGTCGGAGATGTTCGGCTACGTCGGCGACCTCCGCAGCAAGACGTCGGGTCGCGCAAGCTACTCGATGCAGTTCGACTCCTACGCCGAGGTTCCGCGGAACGTCGCCGAGGAGATCATCGCGAAGGCCAAGGGCGAGTAACGGACCTCGCGTCCACGCCGTAGGCTTGACTCCGGAGCCTCACGGGGCATTCCCCCGCATTCCCGGGTGAATGCCCCGGGTTCCGGGTTTTGACAGCAAAGATCACCTGGCGCCGATGAAGTAAGGCGTACAGAACCACTCCACAGGAGGACCCCAGTGGCGAAGGCGAAGTTCGAGCGGACTAAGCCGCACGTCAACATCGGCACCATCGGTCACATCGACCACGGTAAGACGACCCTCACGGCCGCCATTACCAAGGTGCTGCACGACGCGTACCCGGACCTGAACGAGGCCACCCCGTTCGACAACATCGACAAGGCGCCCGAGGAGCGTCAGCGCGGTATCACCATCTCCATCGCGCACGTCGAGTACCAGACCGAGGCGCGTCACTACGCCCACGTCGACTGCCCGGGTCACGCGGACTACATCAAGAACATGATCACGGGTGCGGCGCAGATGGACGGCGCCATCCTCGTGGTCGCCGCCACCGACGGCCCGATGCCGCAGACCAAGGAGCACGTGCTCCTGGCCCGCCAGGTCGGCGTCCCCTACATCGTCGTCGCCCTGAACAAGGCCGACATGGTGGACGACGAGGAGATCATGGAGCTCGTCGAGCTCGAGGTCCGTGAGCTCCTCTCCGAGTACGAGTTCCCGGGCGACGACCTGCCGGTCGTCCGCGTCTCCGCGCTCAAGGCCCTCGAGGGCGAGCAGGAGTGGGTCGAGTCCGTCCTCAACCTGATGAAGGCTGTCGACGAGTCGATCCCGCAGCCGGAGCGCGACGTCGACAAGCCGTTCCTCATGCCGATCGAGGACGTCTTCACGATCACCGGTCGCGGTACGGTCGTCACCGGCCGTATCGAGCGTGGTGTCCTGAAGGTCAACGAGACCGTCGACATCATCGGCATCAAGACCGAGAAGACCACCACCACGGTCACCGGCATCGAGATGTTCCGCAAGCTGCTCGACGAGGGCCAGGCCGGTGAGAACGTCGGTCTGCTCCTCCGTGGCATCAAGCGCGAGGACGTCGAGCGCGGCCAGTGCATCATCAAGCCGGGTTCGGTCACCCCGCACACCGAGTTCGAGGCCCAGGCCTACATCCTGTCGAAGGACGAGGGTGGCCGCCACACCCCGTTCTTCAACAACTACCGCCCGCAGTTCTACTTCCGTACGACTGACGTGACCGGTGTCGTGCACCTCCCCGAGGGCACCGAGATGGTCATGCCGGGCGACAACACCGAGATGCGCGTCGAGCTGATCCAGCCCGTCGCCATGGAGGAGGGCCTGAAGTTCGCCATCCGTGAGGGTGGTCGGACCGTCGGCGCCGGCCAGGTCACCAAGATCGTCAAGTAAGTCCGCTTGCTCGGCCTCTTGGGTCTGCTGACCTGAAAGCCTGAGAGGGCCCGTACGACTCCGGTCGTACGGGCCCTTTCGCATGTCCGGGTCCGGTGCGGCCGGGTGAAGCCCGGGCGAAGGGGGGAGGGCGGCCGGTGGGCGCGGGCACTGAGCGAGGGCCGACCGGTCGATCGGGCCGACCGGTCGACGGGCGGGGCGGGTGCGGGGCGAGTGCGCGTGCGGGGGAGGCCCCGACGCATGACGCGGACCGGCCCGGGCGCACCCCTCAGGCGCCCGGGCCGGTCGGTCGGCGGTGGTTCGGTCAGACGCGCTGCCAGAGCGCCGGCACGTTCGGCGGCTCCCAGCCCGGCTGGGCCTGGTGGGCCTGGAGGCAGCGGTAGGTGGCGCCGCCGTACGTGACCGTGGCGCCCGCCTGGTAGACGGTGCCGACGGCCCAGGTGCCGCCGGGTTCGCCCGGCTCACCGGGCTCACCGGGCTCGCCGGGGCCGCTGCCGGTGGTCTTCAGGGTGAGCCCGTACGACTGGAGGAGCGGGTTGAGCGGCTGGAAGTACGTCGTCCCGCCGCTGCTGCAGTTGCCCGAGCCGCCCGAGGTGACGCCCTGCGCCTGGCTGCCGGAGATGTACGCGCCCCCCGAGTCGCCGGGCTCGGCGCAGACGCTCGTGCGGGTGACGCCGGAGATGGTGCCCTCGGGGTAGGTGACGCTGGTGCCCAGCTGCTGGACGGTGCCGCAGTGCCAGCCGGTGGTGGAGCCCGAACGGCAGACGGACGCGCCGACGGCCGCCTGGGCCGAGCCGGTGACCTGCACGTTCTGGCCGCCCGCGCCCTTGACGTACGGCGTCGCGGTCCAGTTGGAGTTGGTGGCGACCCAGGCCATGTCGCGGCCGGGGAAGGTCGAGGCCTGGAAGCTGCCCTGGGCGACCTGGTTGTAGCCGCTGGTGCTGGTGCCGGCGCGACCGCAGTGGCCGGCGGTGGCGAACCCCTGCTGGGTGCCGCGGGTGACCGGGAAGCCGACGGAACAGCGGCCGCCGGAGCCCATGTAGTAGGCGTCGCCGCCGCGCAGGTCGTAGAACGGCCGGGGCCGCTCGGCGATCTTGCGGACCTGGACGCCCTCGACGCCGGCGGCCTTGATGAGGGCGCGGGCGGCGGCGGGCCGTACGGCCTCGACGACGACGGTGTTCGTCCGGACGTCGACGTACCGGACCGGCGCGTCCGCGGCGCCCACCCGTTCGGCCGCGCTGTCCAGGCGGGCCCGGTCCGCGTCGAGAGCGGCGAGGGAGCGGGCGACGACGGCGGCCTCGGCGCCGCTCGCCTCGATCGCGCGGACGTCGGCGGCGTCGGTCGTCGCCACGGTCAGCCTGCCGGACTCGGCGCCGCTCACCCAGGCGCCCGCGAAGTCCCCGCCGAGCGCGGCCCGCAGCCGTCCCGCGGTGGCGCCGGCCTCCGCCTCGTTGACGAGGCGGCGCTCCGCCTGCCGCCGGTCCAGGCCCAGGTCGCGTTGCATGGCCCGGAGCAGGGCGGGCGGGGCGGCGTCGGCGCGCAGGGTCTCGGCGGCGGACTGCGGGGCGGGTGCGGGCGCCGCCCCGACGACGGCCGGCCCGGCGCTCGCGGAGCCGCTGAGCCCGGCCACGAGCAGGGCGGCCGTCGTCACCGCGGCGGCGCCCGCGGCTCTGGCGGCTCGGACGTGTCGCTGGAGCATGGGGGATCTCCTCGGTCTCGGGTGGGGAGGTGCCGAAACCGTAGGAGGCGTCGCGCGACGCCCGTAAGACGTCGGCCGACCCCCCTCCCCGGTGTTATGGAACCCGGTGGGCGGCCAGCCAGGCGGTGTACGTGTCGCTGCGGGCGGCGACGCTCGCGTGGGCCAGCCGGGCCTGGGCGAGGACGCCGCCCGCGGCGCCGGGCTGCTGCGTGGCCGCGTGCCACCCCAGCAGATGCCGCCACGCCAGGGGCGTTCCGGTGAGCGGGCGGGTGACGATGCCGGGCGTGTCCGGGAACGTCGCCCGGCACAGCCCGACCGCACGGCCCACCTGCACCAGGTGCACGAGCGACGAGGTGTCGGTCTCGTACATCCGCCGCGGCGTGAACCCGGCGCGGGCGCAGGCGGCGGCGAAGCAGTCCCCGAAACAGCCGTCGCCGGGGACGCAGGCCCACTCCTCGTGCGCGAGGTCGGTGAGGTCCAGCTCGCGGTGGCCGGACAGGCGGTGTCCGTCGGGCAGCATGACGAACACCGGATCGACGGCGACCTCCCGCCAGACCAGGTGCTCCCCGCCGGGCGGCGCCGCGGACCCGCACGTCCCGGCGAGGGCGTAGTCGAGCCGCCCCTCGGTGAGCAGGTCGGCCAGCTCGCGCTCCGACCAGGAGGCGCAGGTCGTGACCTGGGCGTCGGGCGCGGTGTCCGCGAGCCGGTCCACCAGCGCCCCGAGCAGCGGACCGTGCGTGCCGCCGAGCCGGAACCGCCCGCTGGTGCGGGGCGTGCGCGCGAATCGGGCCGCCTCCTGCTGGAGTTCGGTGACCGCGGGCAGCACGATGCGGGTGCGTTCGAGCACGAGCTCGCCGAGAGCGGTGGCCCGCACACCGTGCCGGCCACGCTCGAACAGGGCGCCGCCGAGGGCGCGTTCGATCCGCTTGAGCTGTGCGCTCAACGCGGGCTGCGCGAGCCCGAGGACCGTCGCCGCCCTGGTCAGACTGCCGGCGTCGGCAATCGCCCGGACCGTTTTGAGATGCCGCAACTCCAGCTCCATGTCAGGAGCTTGCGGCGGGGGAGGGGTGGGGGCAAGGGGTTGGTTCAGACCAGTGCGTTTCCGGGTGTGCGGAAGGCCGTGTCCGGCGGCGGTGGCACGATGACCCCGGCGCGCGATGACGTGCTGGCGTGTACGCGTGTGCACGCACTGAGTGCTGGACGCGCCCGCGTGAACGAATGCACCGTCCGACGGATGAACGGGGAAGCGACATCATGGCCCGCTACATGGAGGCGCTCACGATCGAGCGCGGCGGATTCCGGATCAAGGTGCCGGAATCGTGGTGGGAGTTCGACGTGCGCCCGGAGTCGCGGGACGACTCGATCCGGCGCATGGTGAACGAACGCGTCGAACAGCACCCGGAGCTGGCCCCGCACCGGGACACGTACCTCACCTTCCTGCGCAAGGCTGCGGCGGACGCCTGGAAGTCGGGGGCGCTGTACTGCGGTTGCATGGCGGAGACCTTCGGCGGCGGGACGCCGATCACCGGATCGGTGACGGTGTCGCTGGTCGGCGGCCGCACCCGGGACGGCGAGCCGCTGTCGACGGACCCGGCCGCCATCGCCGCCGGCCTCTCGGCCAAGGAGGCGAAGAAGGAGGGCGACTCCTGGCGCAAGGTGACGACCGTCGACATCCCCGGGGTGGGCCCGGCGGCCCGGACGTACGGCATCGAGGACATCCCCGTCCCGGACGACGCCCTCAACCGCACCGTCCGCGCGGTGCTGATGCAGACGTTCATCCCGGTGCCGGGCCAGGACGGCAAGGTCGCGCTGGTGGCGGGGAGCAGCCAGGTGCTGGACCTCGCGGAGTCCTTCTTCGACATCTTCGACGCGGTGACGTCGACGTTTCGGTTCACGGGGTGAGGGGAGGGGGAGGCTCTCGGTGAACTGGGAGAGCGGCGAGGGACTGCTGGGCATCGACGACCCGGCCGAGTGGGACGCGGCGTACGAGCGGGGCGAGCGGCGTCTGGGAACGGCGGTGATCGGACTGGCGTTCAACTGCTCCCTGGAGGAGGCGTCGCCACGGATCGTCCGGGCCATGAAGTTGCCGGACGCGGCCGAACGCGGGTTCGCCTACACCGCCGCGGGTGTCGCGGCCCGGCGCCATGGCGAGTTGACGCCAGAGCTGTACGCCTCGCTGCGGGCGGCAGGTCCGGGCCGTAGGAGCATCGCCGTGAACGCCGTCGACGACGTCCTCGACCATGTGCCTTTCAACCGGCTGCCGCTGTGGCTCAAGGGGTGGATGGTCGTCTCGACGGTGCGCAACAGGCTGGAGGTCTGGCGCATGAACGCCGGGGAGACGGTCGGGTGGGTCCGGCGGGCGTTGCGGCGCAGGCGTTCATGACTCGGTCGACGGGCGAACGGACTCGTAGCCGGCGAGCGGCCGACCGCACCCCGTGCCCGATGGGGGCAGACGCGCCGACAGGTGCAGCGCACCCATCGCGACAGAACCCGACCCGCTGATCGGTTCGGCATTGCGAGAGGTTCGCCCCGGGGTCCGTTGCCTGGTGTTTCGCCCCGAACCATGAGCACGTTCGGCCGCACTCTGGCGATGGCCGCGACGTCGTCATCGACGTGGAGGACGGTCAGGCGATGGTGCTCGGCGGTCAGGGCGATCAGGATGTCGATGGGGGAGGGGCCGCGATGATGGCCGATCTTCGCCAAGTCCCGCTGCACCTCGACGACCTTTGCCCAAGGGTCGTCCAGCGCGGGAACCCAGCCGAAGGTCTGGCCCAGCATGGTGAAGAAGGGCTCGTAGTCCCGGTCGGAGCGGAGGCCGGGCATCAGCTCCGTTTCGACGGGCGGGCAGATGGCGACCAGCCCTCGTGCCACGCGGTCGGGCCAGGGAGAGCCGAGCTGCCCGCGCAGCAGCCGCCATACGGCGGAGGCGTCCGCCAGACACGTCACGGGCCCGCCTGTTCTCGATCCGCGAGGACATCGAAGTCCACGAACGCGTCGGCGTTCTCCCGGAGCCAGCGCAGGGCACGCGCGTGGTCGTCGGCGCTGATTGCGGACGCTATGGTCAGCGCGCGGTCGATGGTCTCCCGTTTGGTCCTGGTGCCGAGTGCCGCTGGGCGAAGGTTGGCTTGTCGTCGTCGATGCCGACCAGGGACTTGGACGTGAAGGCCTCGCGTGACCATCTTCATATACCGCTGGGGACCGTATATGGAGCGCGGCCGTGAGGCGCTACGAGCCGCTCCCCGCAGCCGGCCCGCCTTCAGTCTGCCGCGCCTTGTAAGTTTTCGGGTGCACACGGCTGTTGGTGGGCGCTGAGCAGGTGACGGGGGTTGTTGCATGGCGGGTTATCGGCCGCGGGACTGGGAGCCGCTGGATCTGGATGAGGATCCGACGCCGGGGGATCCGGTCCGTGTGCGGTCGTTGGCCAAGCAGCTGCACGATTTCGCCGACGACGTGTCCGAGGCGTTGCGCCTGGTCAAGGGGATGGCGGACGACGACACGGTGCTGGAGTGGGCGGGGAAGTCCGCGGCCGTGTTCAGGGAGCAGTTCTCGGGTGTTCCGAAGAACCTGAAGAAGCTGAGGAAGTCGTACGAGCTGTGCGGGGACGCGCTGGCGGCGTTCTGGCCGGAGCTGGAGCGGGCGCAGGCGCTGGCGGACCGGGCGCTGGTCAAGGCGCGGGAGGCGCAGCAGGATCTGTCCGCGGCGAAGTCGAGGCTGGCGTCCGCCGAGTCGTGGGTGACCCGGGCCGGCAGGGAAGCCGACAAGTACAAGGACGACCCGTCCGGGCGTAAGACCGACGGTGACAAGCCCGATGAGGCGAAGGTCCGGGCCGCGACCCGTGACGTGCAGAACGCCAAGTCGGCGCAGACGGCGGCTCAGTCGGACGTCTCGGCCGCGCAGGACGCGCTGGCCGCGGCGAAGAAGATGGCCGAGGACGCGCGCAGGATGCGTGACGAGGCGGCCCGTGAGGCGAAGCGGAAGATCGACGAGGCGTCGGACGCGGGGATTCAGAACCGGTCGTGGTGGGAGGAGGTCGGCGACTGGTTCGTCGACAACTGGGACACGATCGTCGCGGTCTGCAAGGTCGTCGTCGCGGTTCTGGGCATCGTCGTGATGATCGTCGGCGGCCCGATCCTCGGTGCGATCGTGCTGGTCGCGGCGCTCGTCGTCCTCGCCGACACGCTCTACAAATATTCGAAAGGCCAGGCGTCCCTGTGGGACGTGGGTCTGGCCGCGCTGGAGTGCATACCGGGGATGAAGGGGCTGACCACCCTCGGCGGCCTCGCCAGGGGCCTCAAAGCCCTCGGAAAGACCGGCCTCAAGGGCATGGCCATGGGCCTCAAGGGACTGGGCCCGCGGCTCAAAGGGCTGGGCCGGTCGATGAAGAACCTGTTCACCTGCGGTGATCCGATCGACATGGCCACCGGTCAGATGGTCATGTCGATCACCGACGTGGCCATGCCCGGAGTACTGCCTCTGGTACTCGAACGCAGCCACCGCACCGGAGTGAAGGCGGGCGGCTGGTTCGGGGCCGGCTGGACGTCCACCCTGGACCAGCGCCTGCTGCTCGACGAGGACGGCATCCGGTTCGTCGGGGCCGACGGGATCGTGCTGTACTACGCGATTCCCGAACCTGGTGAGCCGATGAGGCCGCTCCTCGGCCCCGACTGGCCACTCAGCTGGAACGGTTCCCCCGACGCCGACGTCAACGTGTGGCAGCCCGAGAGCGGTACGACACTGCGCTTCAGGCGAGTACCGGGCGGGCGGGACGCGGAACTCCCGCTCGCCGGAGTGTTGGACCGCAACGGCAACACCATCGAGGTGCACTACCGGGCGGACGGGTCGCCGAGCGAGCTGGTCCATCACGGTGGGTATCGGATCGGCGTCACCACCGCCTCCGGCCGGGTAACCGCCCTGACCCTCCTCAGTGCCCCGGACCAGCCGCAGCTGCTGGCCTACGAGTACGACGAACTCGGTCGTCTGACCGGTGTCGTCGACTCGTCCTCCGTACCTCAGCGATACAGCTACGACGACCAGCAGCGCGTCACCGGCTGGCAGAGCAGGAACGGCGACTGGTACCGCTACACGTACGACGACACAGGTCGCTGTGTCCGCACGGGCGGTGACAGCGGCGTGCTCGCCTACACGTACATGTACGACGACGACACGCGCACCACCGTGGCGACGGACTCCCTCGGCCACTCGATCGTCTACACCTTCAATGAGGACTACCGGCCTGTGCGGGAGACCGATCCGCTGGGGCACACGGTAATCCGGAAGTGGGACGACTCCGGGCGTCTCGTGGAGCTCACGGATCAGCTCGGCCGCACCACCCGCTACCGGCACGACGGGGACGGCAACGTCACGGAGATCGTGCTCCCGAACGGCGGCCTGGTCCGCAGGGAGTATGACGAGCACGGTCAGGTCACCAGGGTGACGCAGCCGGACGGCAGCACCTGGAAGTCGGTCTACGACGAGCGGGGCAACCGTGTGGCGGTCGTCGACCCGCTGGGCGCCACCACGTCCTTCACCTTCGACGAGCACGGCGGAGTCACCGGCATCACCGACGCTCTCGGCCACCGCCGGCAGTCCATCGTCAACGATGCCGCCGGCCTCGTCGTCGCCACCACGGACGCACTGGGGGCGTCCAGCACATTCGTCCGGGACGCCTTCGGCCGTATCACCAAACTCACCGACACCTTCGGGCAGGTCACGCGCGTCGGCTGGACCCTGGAAGGCCAGATCTCGTGGCGCCACCTCCCCAACGGGACCGTCGAGCACTGGTCGTACGACGCCGAGGGCAACCCCCGGGAGTACCGCTCCTCGAACGGCCGCCGCACCAGGTACGAGAACACCCACTTCGATCTCTGCACCCTGCGCGAGAACGAGGACGGGACGCTGGAGCGCTTCGAGTACGACACCGAGCTGAGACTGAGAAGCGTCACCAACGCTGCCGGACAGACCTGGAGGTACGCATACGACGGCGTCGGCCGACTCGTCTCCGAGACGGACTACGACGGCCGCACGCTGACCTACCGCTACGACGCGGCGGGTCAGTTGGCCGAACGCACCAACGGTGCCGGCGAGACCACCAGGTTCCGTCACGACGCACTCGGCAACGTCGTCGCCATGGAAGCCGACGGCACCACCACCACGTACGAGTACGACCCGCTCGGCAGGCTCGTCCGCGCACGGAATGCGGAGGTCGAACTAAGTCGGGAGCACGATCCGGCGGGCCGGCTCCTTGCCGAGGCGTGGAACGGCCAGGAGGTCAGGACCGAGTACGACATCGCTGGGCGGCGCACCGCCCGCCGGACGCCGAGCGGCGCGACCACTCGGTGGACGTACGAGTGGGAGCGGCGCGCGATGGTGCAGCGCACAGGCAGCCATCAGCTCGACTTCCAATACGACGTAGCGGGCCGCGAGATCGAGCGGGTGCTCGGTGATGCCGCGCGCCTGACCCATCAGCGGGACGCGGAGCTGCTGCGCACGACGCAGAGTGTCGCCACGCGCGCCGGAGAGACCAGGCAACGCCTCTTCCAGCATCGCATCGACGGTGCCCTGACGGCCGTGACGGACTCCCGGCACGGCGAGCGGACCTTCGTTCTCGACCGGGCCGGCAGGGTGACGGCCGCGCGGGGCGGGGCCGGCTGGGACGAGACCTATCAGTACGACGCCCTTGGCAACCTCACCGCCTTCAACACCTCGGCACCGATGCGCGAGGAGGACGCCGATCGCGGCGACCGCAGCTACTCCGGCACGCTCGTCGAGCGGGCCGGCCGTACGTTCTACCGATACGACGGTCAGGGACGCGTCGTCCGGCGGGTCACCAGGCTGCTGTCCGGCGGCAGGCGCGAGTGGCGCTACACCTGGAACGCCGAGGACCAGCTCACGGACGTCCTGACGCCGGACGGCCGCCACTGGCACTACGTCTACGACCCCGTCGGCCGGCGAGTGGCGAAGCAACTGCTGGCGGACGACGGCACGACGATCACCGAGCAGGTGTCCTTCTTCTGGGACGCGGATGACCTTGCCGAGCAGACGGACGGAACCGTCAGCACGTCTTGGGACTGGAACGGCCCGACCCCCGTCAGCCAGCGGGTACGCCAGACCGGTCCCGTCGGGCCGGACACCTCCCAGCACGAGATCGACGAGCGCTTTTACGCCATCGTCACCGACCTCCTGGGTACGCCGACGGAACTGATCGACGCGGACGGAAACATCGCCTGGACGCAGTCGACGACGCTCTGGGGCGTTCCACTGGAACCGGCCGGTGACCGCCGCGTCGACTGCCCGCTCCGGTTCCCGGGCCAGTACTTCGACGCGGAAACCGGGCTTCACTACAACCACCACCGCTATTACGAGCCTGGTACCGCGCGCTATCTCAGTCCGGATCCGCTGGGACTTACACCGGCCCCCAACCATTACGCGTATGTGAAGAACCCCTTGCAGTGGAAGGATCCGCTGGGGCTGAAAGCACCCTGCATGGTGGATCTCTACCACGGCACGCTCGGTCAGCACGCCGACAACATTCTGGCCAACGGCATCGATATCCACGCGTCGACTCGCAAGATGGACTTCGGCCGGGGTGGCTTTTATGTCACCAATAACCCACGGCAGGCGCTGGACTGGGCAAAAAAGCTGGCCGAGCGGAAAGGCGGCGTACCTGCTGTCATTCACTTCAGGGTGCCGAAGGCGGAGCTGGACAATCTGAGCAGCAGGATATTCAATGGCCCCGGCGACGACGTGGCCGACTTCATCCGGCACCACCGCCAAGGGGGCGCCATGCACAACTACGAACTGGTGGAGGGGCCGATGCTCCGGAACCTGAACGGCTTCCTACGGGAGGGTGAGCCACCCGTGCTCAACGGCCACCAGATCGCCATCTTCGGCGAGCGCGCGGCGCAACTGTTCTCCAATTCCATCCATCGGCGAGTGGGGCCTCCAACGTCATGACAGCAGAATTCCTTATGCGCCTCGACGAGGGTATGCTTCAATATTTCCGACACATTGCTGACGAAATGGTTTCAAGGTTCGGAATCTCCCGGGCCGAAGCGGTGGCGCGCATCAACGCGGCATATGAAGGAGCCGATATCGAGCCTTATCCAGATCTCATGTGCCACGAGTTCCCGGAGTACTGGGCCTACGGCCTGTACTACTTCCCGGACGAGGTCGGCCGTCTGCCGTCCGGCGACGAGGACGACGATGAGCGGATCGACTTCTCGGAGCTCAAGGTCCGCCCTGCACCCGCGCCCGACTCGCCTGCCTGGACGCTCAAGGAATGAGCCCGGAGTCACAAGCCGGGACCGGCGCTCGTATCAGGGGATGCCGCCATGGGTGATCATGACGCGAGCATCACCGGAAGTGCGGGGAGGCGGAGGCACTGTCGGACGCCGTGAAGGCAGGCGTGGACCCGCGGGGCGGCGTGGTGTCTGCTGTGAATGTCCGCGCGGAAGGAATTCCGGTGCACGGCACCCCCAAGCCACCGTGTGCCTCCTGCCAAGAAGTCTCGACGATCTGGGTGTTCGGGCGGTGTAGCGCATGAGTTCTGAGCAGTCACAGGGCTGGTCCCAGGAGACCGAGCGCGTGCTGAGGAGGGCGGGATGGCAACCCGGTCGTTCGGTGCGGACGGACACCTGGGAACACATCCTGCGTGAGCGCGGTGGCTTCGTGGCGCACGAGGCGGCCCGCCGGTTTCTCGCCGAGTTCGGCGGACTGGTGACCTACGGGTGGCCCGCAGACGCGATCACAACACAGTCTGCCGTCCGATTCGACCCGCTCACAGCGGAGTGGGAGGACGCCACCTTCGTGAGGCTGAGCGAGGAGGCCGGCACGGTCCTGTTCCCCGTCGGCCGGGCGGACAACGGGGCGAGTCACTTGGGCATGGCGGAGAGCGGGGCCCTGTATCTCGCGAGGGGGCGCGTGGAACTGCTGGGTGCGACCACCGAGCAGGCGCTGGATGCGCTGGTGAGCCTGCAGGCCACGATGTCGAGCCTGTGGATCGACGCCGCTCGGGTTCCGCATGCGTTCTGGGGCCGCCTCGAGACGACCACGGCGGCGAACGCGTCCGGCCGCTGGTCCGCGGAGACGGAGCGCGTCCTGCGGGCGGCGGGCTGGTACCCGGGTCGTGCCGTCCCGGTGGACACCTGGGAAAGCGTCCTTCACCTGCACGGCGAGTTCGGAATTCACGAGGCCGCGCGAGCATTCCTCGCCGAATTCGGATACGTGGGTATTCCGTACCGCGAACCTTTTTCGTTGATGCCCTCGCATGAATTCCGGCTGGATCCCCTCATGGCACTCTGGGACGCCGAGATCCTGGACGACCTCGGCGAGCGGGCGGGGACCGGTCTCTACCCGGTGGGCATGAGGGATCGATGCAACGAGTACCTGGCGATGGCGGAGAGCGGCGCCGTCTACGCCGGCATGGACTCCGTCCGCCTCCTGGCCGCCACACCCGACGAAGCCCTGGAGAAGCTCATCCGAAGAATCCGCCGATCGAGTCAGCCGCGTTGACGAAGGGGACCGGCAGTCGCCCCGCACACCGCCACGCGGTTCCGCCGTCGAGGCGGGGAAGCTGCGCCGAGGGCTGGACCTTCCCGGCCCACTCCGCGCCCAGGTTGGCGAGTACTCCGACCCCGCGTGTCGGCCCATCCGTCCGGCTGCTTGGCGCCTTCGTTTGACCTGCGTCACTCCCGGGGTATTCTCCTCGGCCCGATTGGCCAGCGCCCCGTCGCCTATGGCAGACTAGCCGAGTTGCTCGGTCGAGTGTTGATGCTGCGCGCCTCCCGCCGGGAGGACCGGAAGCGAGTCCCACAGTACTCGTCGTCCCTGATCAGGGGCGGACGTACGGGAATCTTCCGGGAAGCGTGAGCGCGGCGCCGGCCAGGCGCCCGGTGGGCTTCTCGTCCCCGGTTCGCGGTTCCGGTAGGGCCGTGTGCAATCCCCCCGCAGGGATGTTCGAACAAGGGGCATCTGTGTCAGTGGGAGCGCGACACGCCCGACCGCGTGGGTCGGAGAAGAGAGACAGGAACACCGGGTTCCAGAGCTGTAGAGAGACAGGACTACTGAGTAGCCATGGCGGGACAGAAGATCCGCATCCGGCTCAAGGCCTACGACCACGAGGTCATCGACAGCTCGGCGAAGAAGATCGTCGAGACGGTGACCCGCACTGGTGCGTCGGTCGCGGGCCCGGTGCCGCTGCCCACTGAGAAGAACGTGTACTGCGTCATCAAGTCGCCGCACAAGTACAAGGACTCGCGCGAGCACTTCGAGATGCGCACGCACAAGCGCCTGATCGACATCCTCGACCCGACCCCCAAGACCGTTGACTCTCTGATGCGACTCGACCTCCCGGCCGGCGTCGACATCGAGATCAAGCTCTGAGGCCGGTGATCTGAACGATGGCTAAGCAGATCAAGGGCATCCTGGGCGAAAAGCTCGGCATGACGCAGGTGTGGGACGAGAACAACCGTGTTGTTCCGGTCACCGTCGTCAAGGCCGGCCCCAACGTCGTGACCCAGGTCCGTACGAACGACACCGACGGCTACGAGTCGGTCCAGATCGCCTTCGGCGAGATCGACCCGCGCAAGGTGAACAAGCCCCTCAAGGGCCACTTCGCCAAGGCCGACGTCACTCCCCGTCGCCACCTCGTCGAGATCCGCACCGCGGACGCCTCCGAGTACACGCTCGGCCAGGAGATCACCGCTGAGGTGTTCGAGGCCGGCGTGAAGGTCGACGTGACCGGCAAGAGCAAGGGCAAGGGCTTCGCCGGTGTCATGAAGCGTCACAACTTCAAGGGCCTCGGCGCCGGACACGGCACCCAGCGCAAGCACCGCTCCCCCGGTTCCATCGGTGGCTGCGCCACCCCGGGCCGTGTGTTCAAGGGCCTCCGCATGGCGGGTCGCATGGGCAACGAGCGGGTCACCACCCAGAACCTGACCGTCCACGCCGTTGACGCGGAGAAGGGTCTGCTGCTCATCAAGGGCGCGGTTCCCGGTCCGAACGGCGGCCTCGTCCTGGTCCGCACCGCGGCCAAGGGGGCCTGAGGTAACCGATGAGCACTGTTGACATCCTTTCGCCGGCGGGCGACAAGGCCGGTTCCGTCGAGCTCCCCGCGGAGATCTTCGGCGTTGAGAAGGTCAGCATCCCGCTGATCCACCAGGTCGTCGTCGCACAGCTGGCCGCTGCCCGTCAGGGCACGCACAAGACCAAGACCCGTGGCGAGGTCCGCGGCGGCGGCAAGAAGCCGTACCGCCAGAAGGGCACCGGCCGCGCCCGTCAGGGCTCGACCCGCGCCCCGCAGTTCGCCGGCGGTGGCGTCGTCCACGGCCCGCAGCCGCGCGACTACTCGCAGCGCACCCCGAAGAAGATGAAGGCCGCCGCCCTGCGGCACGCCCTCACCGACCGGGCGCGTCACAACCGCATCCACGTCGTCACCGGCGTGGTCGAGGGCGAGACCCCCTCCACGAAGGCCGCGAAGAGCCTGTTCGGCAAGATCAGCGAGCGCAAGAACCTGCTCCTGGTCGTCGACCGCGCCGACGAGGCCGCGTGGCTGTCCGCCCGCAACCTGCCCCAGGTCCACATCCTGGAGCCGGGCCAGCTGAACACGTACGACGTTCTCGTCTCCGACGACGTGGTCTTCACCAAGGCCGCTTTCGAGTCCTTCGTGTCCGGCCCGAAGGCCACCGACACCGAAGGGAGCGAGGCCTGATGGCTATCCGTCACCCCTCCATCGCCTCGAAGGCCGCCAAGGCCGCCAAGGCCGCGCGCGTCGCCAAGGCGCGTCGCCACGCCGCAGAGGGCAAGAACACCGTCGAGACGCCGCTGAGCAAGTCGTACACGGACCCCCGTGACGTGCTGCTCAAGCCGGTCGTCTCCGAGAAGAGCTACGCGCTCCTCGACGAGAACAAGTACACGTTCGTCGTCGACCCGCGTGCCAACAAGACCCAGATCAAGGAGGCCGTGCAGGCGGTCTTCTCGGTCAAGGTCACCGGGGTCAACACGATCAACCGCCAGGGCAAGCGCAAGCGGACCCGCACCGGTTTCGGCCAGCGTGCCGCGACCAAGCGCGCGATCGTGACCCTCGCCGAGGGCGACCGTATCGACATCTTCGGCGGTCCGACCTCCTGACGGAGGTCCGGATCGTCCGATATCGGACGAGGACTGAGAAATGGGTATCCGCAAGTACAAGCCGACGACTCCTGGCCGTCGTGGCGCCAGCGTCGCCGACTTCGTCGAGGTCACGCGGTCCACGCCGGAGAAGTCGCTGGTCCGCCCGCTGCACAGCAAGGGCGGCCGTAACAACGCCGGTCGTGTGACCGTTCGCCACCAGGGTGGCGGACACAAGCGCGCCTACCGCGTGATCGACTTCCGTCGTCACGACAAGGACGGCGTGCCGGCGAAGGTCGCGCACATCGAGTACGACCCCAACCGCACCGCGCGCATCGCGCTGCTGCACTACGCCGACGGCGAGAAGCGCTACATCCTCGCCCCGCGCAACCTGCAGCAGGGCGACCGCGTCGAGAACGGTCCCGGGGCCGACATCAAGCCGGGCAACAACCTGGCGCTCCGCAACATCCCGGTCGGTACCACGATCCACGCGATCGAGCTCCGCCCCGGTGGCGGCGCCAAGTTCGCCCGCTCCGCCGGCGCCTCCGTGCAGCTGCTCGCGAAGGAGGGCTCGATGGCCCACCTCCGCATGCCGTCCGGAGAGATCCGCCTGGTCGACGTGCGCTGCCGCGCCACCGTCGGCGAGGTCGGCAACGCCGAGCAGTCGAACATCAACTGGGGCAAGGCCGGCCGCAAGCGCTGGCTGGGCGTTCGCCCGACCGTGCGTGGTGTGGTCATGAACCCGGTGGACCACCCGCACGGTGGTGGTGAGGGCCGTACCTCCGGTGGCCGCCACCCGGTCTCCCCGTGGGGCAAGAAGGAAGGCCGTACTCGTTCGCCCAAGAAGGCGTCGAACAAGTACATCGTCCGCCGCCGCAAGACGAACAAGAAGCGCTAAGGACGGGTTGAGATGCCTCGTAGCTTGAAGAAGGGGCCCTTCGTCGACGACCACCTGATGAAGAAGGTGGACTCGCAGAACGAAGCCGGCACCAAGAACGTCATCAAGACCTGGTCCCGTCGCTCGATGATCGTCCCGGCGATGCTCGGCCACACGATCGCGGTGCACAACGGCAAGACCCACATCCCGGTGTTCGTCACCGAGTCGATGGTCGGCCACAAGCTCGGCGAGTTCTCGCCGACGCGCACCTTCCGGGGTCACGTCAAGGAAGACCGGAAGTCGAAGCGCCGCTAGCAGCGGATCGCATTCAGACACGTAAGTAACTGAAGGGACAACCATGGAAGCCAGGGCCCAGGCGCGGTACATCCGCGTCACGCCCATGAAGGCCCGCCGCGTGGTGGACCTCATCCGTGGCATGGACGCCACGGAGGCCCAGGCGGTCCTGCGATTCGCTCCGCAGGCCGCCTCCGTGCCGGTCGGCAAGGTGCTCGACAGCGCCATCGCCAACGCCGCGCACAACTACGACCACACCGACGTCGACAGCCTCTTCATTTCCGAGGCCTACGTCGACGAGGGCCCGACCCTCAAGCGGTTCCGGCCGCGCGCCCAGGGCCGTGCCTACCGGATCCGTAAGCGGACCAGCCACATCACGGTGGTCGTCAGCAGCAAGGAAGGAACCCGGTAATGGGCCAGAAGGTAAACCCGCACGGGTTCCGGCTCGGCATCACCACCGACTTCAAGTCGCGTTGGTACGCCGACAAGCTGTACAAGGACTACGTCAAGGAAGACGTCGCCATCCGTCGGATGATGACGTCCGGCATGGAGCGCGCCGGCATCTCCAAGGTGGAGATCGAGCGCACCCGTGACCGCGTCCGCGTCGACATCCACACCGCGCGTCCCGGCATCGTCATCGGCCGCCGCGGCGCCGAGGCCGACCGTATCCGCGGTGACCTGGAGAAGCTGACCGGCAAGCAGGTCCAGCTGAACATCCTCGAGGTCAAGAACCCGGAGACGGACGCTCAGCTGGTGGCCCAGGCCGTCGCCGAGCAGCTGTCCTCCCGCGTCTCCTTCCGCCGTGCCATGCGCAAGAGCATGCAGTCGGCGATGAAGGCGGGCGCCAAGGGCATCAAGATCCAGTGCGGTGGCCGTCTCGGCGGCGCCGAGATGTCCCGCTCGGAGTTCTACCGCGAGGGCCGTGTGCCCCTGCACACGCTCCGCGCGAACGTGGACTACGGCTTCTTCGAGGCCAAGACGACCTTCGGCCGCATCGGCGTGAAGGTCTGGATCTACAAGGGCGACGTGAAGAACATCGCCGAGGTCCGCGCCGAGAACGCCGCCGCCCGTGCGGGCAACCGCCCGGCCCGCGGTGGCGGCTCCGACCGCCCGGCCCGTGGTGGCCGCGGTGGCGAGCGGCGCGGTCGCAAGCCGCAGCAGGCTGCCGGCGCCGAGGCCCCCAAGGCCGAGGCCCCCGCGGCTGCCGCTCCGGCTGAGAGCACCGGAACGGAGGCCTGACCGACATGCTGATCCCCCGTAGGGTCAAGCACCGCAAGCAGCACCACCCGAAGCGCCGTGGTCAGGCCAAGGGCGGTACCACGGTCGCGTTCGGCGAGTACGGCATCCAGGCCCTCACGCCGGCGTACGTGACCAACCGCCAGATCGAGGCGGCCCGTATCGCCATGACCCGCCACATCAAGCGTGGTGGCAAGGTCTGGATCAACATCTACCCGGACCGTCCGCTCACGAAGAAGCCGGCCGAGACCCGCATGGGTTCCGGTAAGGGTTCTCCGGAGTGGTGGGTCGCGAACGTGCACCCGGGCCGGGTCATGTTCGAGCTGTCGTACCCCAACGAGAAGATCGCCCGTGAGGCGCTGACCCGTGCGGCCCACAAGCTGCCGATGAAGTGCCGGATCGTCAAGCGCGAGGCAGGTGAAGCGTGATGTCGGCCGGTACCAAGGCGTCCGAGCTGCGCGAGCTGGGCAACGAGGAGCTTCTGGCGAAGCTCCGCGAGGCCAAGGAAGAGCTGTTCAACCTCCGCTTCCAGGCGGCGACCGGTCAGCTCGAGAACCACGGCCGGCTCAAGGCCGTCCGTAAGGACATCGCGCGGATCTACACCCTGATGCGCGAGCGCGAGCTGGGCATCGAAACGGTGGAGAACGCATGAGCGAGAGCAACGTGACCGAGAACACTGAGGCACGCGGATTCCGCAAGACCCGCGAGGGTCTGGTCGTCAGCGACAAGATGGACAAGACCGTCGTCGTCGCCGTCGAGGACCGCGTCAAGCACGCGCTGTACGGCAAGGTCATCCGCCGTACGAACAAGCTCAAGGCGCACGACGAGCAGAACGCCGCGGGTGTCGGCGACCGCGTCCTCCTGATGGAGACCCGGCCGCTGTCCGCGACGAAGCGCTGGCGCGTCGTCGAGATCCTCGAGAAGGCCAAGTAATCCCTGCGGGGGAAAACCCGCAGGACAGTTCCGCCAGGCTCCGGGGGCCGCTCGATGAGAGGCCCCCGGGGAACCGGCAGACGATCAGGAGATAGACGTGATCCAGCAGGAGTCGCGACTGCGTGTCGCCGACAACACTGGTGCGAAGGAGATCCTTTGCATCCGTGTGCTCGGTGGCTCCGGTCGCCGCTACGCGGGCATCGGTGACGTCATCGTCGCCACCGTCAAGGACGCGATCCCCGGTGGCAACGTGAAGAAGGGTGACGTCGTCAAGGCGGTCATCGTTCGCACCGTCAAGGAGCGCCGCCGTCCGGACGGCTCGTACATCCGCTTCGACGAGAACGCCGCCGTCATTCTGAAGAACGACGGCGACCCTCGCGGCACCCGTATCTTCGGCCCGGTGGGCCGTGAGCTGCGCGAGAAGAAGTTCATGAAGATCATCTCGCTCGCGCCGGAGGTGCTGTAAGCATGAAGATCAAGAAGGGCGACCTGGTCCAGGTCATCACCGGTAAGGACAAGGGCAAGCAGGGCAAGGTCATCGCGGCCTTCCCCCGCGAGGACCGCGTCCTGGTCGAGGGTGTCAACCGGGTCAAGAAGCACACCAAGGCCGGCCCCACCGCTCGCGGTTCGCAGGCCGGCGGGATCGTGACCACCGAGGCCCCCATCCACGTGAGCAACGTTCAGCTCGTCGTGGAGAAGGACGGCAAGAAGGTCGTGACCCGCGTCGGTTACCGCTTCGACGAAGAGGGCAACAAGATCCGCGTTGCCAAGCGGACGGGTGAGGACATCTGATGGCTACCACCACCACTCCGCGTCTGAAGACGAAGTACCGCGAGGAGATCGCGGGCAAGCTGCGTGAGCAGTTCCAGTACGAGAACGTCATGCAGGTCCCCGGCCTCGTCAAGATCGTGGTCAACATGGGTGTCGGCGACGCCGCCCGTGACTCGAAGCTGATCGAGGGCGCGATCCGCGACCTGACCACCATCACCGGTCAGAAGCCGGCCGTCACCAAGGCCCGCAAGTCCATCGCGCAGTTCAAGCTGCGCGAGGGCCAGCCGATCGGCGCCCACGTCACGCTCCGTGGCGACCGCATGTGGGAGTTCCTGGACCGCACCCTGTCGCTCGCGCTGCCGCGCATCCGCGACTTCCGCGGCCTGTCCCCCAAGCAGTTCGACGGCCGTGGCAACTACACCTTCGGTCTCACGGAGCAGGTCATGTTCCACGAGATCGACCAGGACAAGATCGACCGTGTCCGGGGTATGGACATCACCGTGGTCACCACGGCGACCAACGACGAAGAGGGCCGTGCCCTTCTCCGTCACCTCGGCTTCCCGTTCAAGGAGGCGTGAGCGAGATGGCGAAGAAGGCTCTCATCGCGAAGGCTGCTCGCAAGCCCAAGTTCGGCGTGCGCGCGTACACCCGCTGCCAGCGCTGCGGTCGTCCGCACTCCGTCTACCGCAAGTTCGGCCTGTGCCGCGTGTGCCTTCGTGAGATGGCTCACCGTGGCGAGCTGCCGGGCGTGACCAAGAGCTCCTGGTAATCCCCTCTTTCAGGGATTAGCAGGACTCTCGGTAAGTATCTGGGGCGGCCAGGCGCCCACCTCCCATGCCGTAGGCTGGTGGGGTTGGGCGTCTGCCGCCGCCCGTACGACTTACTACGCCGTAGGTCCACCGCGCCGCACCCGTCCCGTCTCGGATCGGGGAGAGGGATGGCGCACCAGGAAACCCCGGCGAGAGAGGCCGAAGGCCAATTCATGACCATGACTGATCCGATCGCAGACATGCTTACGCGTCTGCGGAACGCGAACTCGGCATACCACGACACCGTGTCGATGCCGCACTCGAAGATCAAGTCGCACATCGCGGAGATCCTCCAGCAGGAGGGCTTCATCACGGGCTGGAAGGTCGAGGACGCCGAGGTCGGCAAGAACCTCGTCCTCGAGCTGAAGTTCGGCCCGAACCGTGAGCGCTCCATCGCGGGCATCAAGCGGATCTCCAAGCCCGGTCTCCGGGTGTACGCGAAGTCCACCAACCTGCCGAAGGTGCTGGGCGGCCTGGGCGTGGCGATCATCTCCACGTCGCACGGGCTCCTCACCGACAAGCAGGCCGGCAAGAAGGGCGTGGGTGGGGAAGTCCTCGCCTACGTCTGGTAGCGGAAGGGAACGGAGGCAACAGCTATGTCGCGCATCGGCAAGCTCCCCATCGCGGTTCCCGCCGGCGTGGACGTCACCATCGATGGCCGCACGGTCAAGGTCAAGGGCCCCAAGGGCGAACTGACCCACACCGTCGCCGCGCCGATCGAGATCGTCAAGGGTGAGGACGGCGTTCTGAACGTCACCCGCCCGAACGACGAGCGTCAGAACAAGGCCCTGCACGGCCTGTCCCGCACGCTGGTGGCGAACATGATCACCGGCGTGACCCAGGGTTACGTGAAGAAGCTCGAGATCAGCGGTGTCGGTTACCGCGTCCAGGCCAAGGGCTCCAACCTGGAGTTCTCCCTGGGCTACAGCCACCCGATCACGGTCGAGGCCCCCGAGGGGATCACCTTCAAGGTGGAGAACCCGACCCGTTTCTCGGTCGAGGGCATCGACAAGCAGAAGGTCGGCGAGGTTGCGGCCAACATCCGCAAGCTGCGCAAGCCCGACCCGTACAAGGCCAAGGGCGTCAAGTACGAGGGCGAAGTCATCCGCCGCAAGGTCGGAAAGGCGGGTAAGTAAGCCATGGCATACGGGCAGAAGATCCTCAAGGGCGACGCCTACAAGCGCGCCGCGATCAAGCGCCGTCACATCCGGATCCGCAAGAAGGTCTCGGGTACTGCGGAGCGTCCCCGTCTGGTCGTGACCCGCTCCAACCGCCACATCGTGGCGCAGGTGATCGACGACCTGAAGGGCCACACCCTGGCGTCGGCGTCCACGCTGGACGCCTCGATCCGCGGTGGCGAGGGCGACAAGTCCGCGCAGGCCAAGCAGGTGGGCGCCCTGGTCGCCGAGCGTGCCAAGGCCGCCGGTGTCGAGGCCGTCGTGTTCGACCGTGGTGGCAACCAGTACGCCGGGCGCATCGCCGCCCTGGCGGACGCCGCCCGCGAAGCCGGCCTGAAGTTCTAGAGCCGCCCGTCGCGGAACGACTCAGTCGTTACCGCGTAGCTAGCGGAAACAGAGAGAGGTAATTCCAATGGCTGGACCCCAGCGCCGCGGAAGCGGTGCCGGTGGCGGCGAGCGGCGGGACCGGAAGGGCCGTGACGGCGGCGCAGCTGCCGCCGAGAAGACCGCTTACGTTGAGCGCGTCGTCGCGATCAACCGCGTCGCCAAGGTTGTGAAGGGTGGTCGTCGCTTCAGCTTCACCGCGCTGGTCGTGGTGGGCGACGGTGACGGCACCGTGGGTGTCGGATACGGCAAGGCCAAGGAGGTGCCGGCCGCCATCGCCAAGGGCGTTGAGGAGGCCAAGAAGCACTTCTTCAAGGTCCCCCGCATCCAGGGCACCATCCCGCACCCGATCCAGGGTGAGAAGGCTGCCGGCGTCGTGCTGCTCAAGCCCGCGTCGCCCGGTACCGGCGTTATCGCCGGTGGCCCGGTGCGTGCCGTGCTCGAGTGCGCCGGTATTCACGACGTGCTGTCGAAGTCGCTCGGCTCCGACAACGCCATCAACATCGTGCACGCGACCGTGGCGGCCCTCAAGGGCCTGCAGCGTCCCGAGGAGATCGCGGCCCGCCGTGGTCTGCCCCTCGAGGACGTCGCTCCCGCGGCTCTCCTTCGTGCGCGTGCCGGGGCGGGTGCGTAATCATGGCGCAGCTCAGGATCACGCAGGTCAAGTCCTACATCGGCAGCAAGCAGAACCACCGTGACACCCTGCGGTCCCTTGGTCTCAAGGGCATCAACACGCAGGTCGTCAAGGAGGACCGCCCCGAGTTCCGCGGCATGGTGCACACCGTCCGCCACCTCGTGACGGTCGAGGAGGTCGACTGATCATGGCGGAGAACAACCCGCTCAAGATCCACAACCTCCGTCCGGCCCCGGGCGCCAAGACCGCCAAGACCCGTGTGGGTCGTGGTGAGGCGTCGAAGGGTAAGACGGCCGGTCGTGGTACCAAGGGCACCAAGGCCCGTTACCAGGTTCCGGAGCGCTTCGAGGGTGGCCAGATGCCGCTCCACATGCGCCTCCCGAAGCTGAAGGGCTTCAAGAACCCGTTCAAGACCGAGTACCAGGTCGTGAACCTCGACAAGCTGGCCGCGCTGTACCCCGAGGGTGGCGAGGTCACCGTCGAGGGCCTCGTGGCCAAGGGCGCGGTGCGCAAGAACAGCCTCGTCAAGGTCCTCGGCCAGGGCGAGATCTCCGTGGCGCTGCAGGTGACGGTCGACGCCGTCTCCGGCTCCGCCAAGGAGAAGATCACCGCCGCCGGCGGCACCGTCACCGAGCTCGTCTGAACACCTCGGACGTCTTGTTGACTTGAGCGATCCCGACCGGGGATACCCCACAAAAGGGGTATCCCCGGTTGGTCGTTCCTAGGGTGGCGGTCCCGCGGGTAAGGTGGCCTGCACTGCCGACTTCCACTGGTGCGCCTGCTGGGGCACTCTGGGCGGCAGTTGTCCGTTAAAAAGTCGTTGTTCTGTTGGAACCTCAATACCGTCACCCTTGACGCAGATGCGCGGGGGTCGCAGGAGGCACCGTGCTCACCGCGTTCGCCCGGGCGTTCAAGACGCCCGACCTGCGCAAGAAGCTGCTCTTCACGCTCGGCATCATCGTGGTGTACCGGGTCGGTACACACGTGCCGATTCCGGGCGTCGACTACCAGAACGTCCAGACCTGTATCGACGTGGCCAAGGGCAACCAGGGCCTGTTCGGTCTGGTGAACATGTTCAGCGGCGGTGCACTGCTGCAGATCACGATCTTCGCGCTCGGCATCATGCCGTACATCACCGCGAGCATCATCCTGCAGCTTCTGACGGTGGTGATCCCGCGCCTGGAGGCCCTGAAGAAGGAGGGCCAGTCCGGCACGGCGAAGATCACGCAGTACACCCGCTACCTGACCGTGGCGCTGGCCATCCTGCAGGGCACCGGCCTCGTCGCCACCGCCCGCAGCGGCGCCCTCTTCCAGGGCTGCCCCGTCGCGAGCGACATCGTTCCCGACCAGTCGATCTTCGTGACCGTCACCATGGTCATCGTGATGACCGCCGGCACCGCCGTCGTGATGTGGCTCGGCGAGCTGATCACCGACCGCGGCATCGGCAACGGCATGTCGATCCTGATGTTCATCTCGATCGCCGCGACCTTCCCGGCCGCGCTGTGGGCCATCAAGGAGCAGGGCACCCTGGCCGACGGCTGGATCGAGTTCGGGACCGTCATCCTGGTCGGTCTGTTCATGGTCGGTCTGGTGGTCTTCGTCGAGCAGGCTCAGCGCCGGATCCCGGTCCAGTACGCCAAGCGTATGATCGGCCGCCGTTCCTACGGTGGTACGTCCACCTACATCCCTCTCAAGGTGAACCAGGCGGGTGTGATTCCCGTCATCTTCGCCTCGTCACTGCTCTACATCCCCGCGCTGATCGCGCAGTTCTCCAGCGGCACGTCGAGCTGGAAGACCTGGATCGAGGCGAATCTCGTGCAGGGAGATGACCCGATCTATATCGCTCTGTACTTCTTGCTCATTGTTTTCTTCGCGTTCTTCTACGTGGCGATCTCCTTCAACCCCGAGGAAGTCGCGGACAACATGAAGAAGTATGGTGGCTTCATCCCGGGCATCCGGGCTGGCCGTCCGACCGCTGAGTACCTCAGCTACGTACTCAACCGGATCACCTGGCCGGGTTCGCTGTACCTGGGTCTGATCGCTCTCGTGCCGACGATGGCGTTGGTTGGTTTCGGGGCAAACCAGAACTTCCCGTTCGGCGGTACCAGCATCCTGATCATCGTGGGTGTCGGTCTCGAGACGGTGAAGCAGATCGAGAGCCAGCTCCAGCAGCGCAATTACGAAGGGTTCCTCCGCTGATGCGAATCGTCCTCGTCGGGCCGCCGGGCGCGGGCAAGGGTACGCAAGCCACCCGCCTTGCCGAGAAGCTGTCGATCCCGCACATCTCCACGGGCGACCTGTTCCGGGCCAACATCAGTCGGCAGACGGAACTCGGCAAGCTCGCGAAGTCCTACATGGACGCCGGCAACCTGGTGCCGGACGAGGTCACGATCGCGATGGCCAAGGACCGCATGGAGCAGCCGGACGCCGAGAAGGGCTTCCTGCTCGACGGCTTCCCGCGCAACGTCTCGCAGGCCGAGGCGCTGGACGAGCTGCTGCGGACCGAGGACATCCGGCTGGACGCCGTGCTGGACCTGGAAGCCCCCGAGGACGAGGTCGTCAAGCGGATCGCCGGCCGGCGCATCTGCCGCAACGACTCCGCGCACGTCTTCCACGTCTCGTACAGCGCGCCGAAGCAGGAGGGCGTCTGCGACGTCTGCGGCGGCGAGCTGTACCAGCGGGACGACGACTCCGAGGACACCGTCCGCAAGCGGCTCGAGGTCTACCACACGCAGACCGAGCCGATCATCGACTACTACAAGGCGCAGGGACTGGTCGTGACCATCTCGGCGCTGGGTCCGGTGGACGAGGTCACGGGCCGCGCCCTGGAGGCCCTCAAGCGCGACGAGGACGGCCGGTAGCCGTTCGTGCACAGCGAACAGCCGCGGCTCCCCTGGTGGGGGGCCGCGGCTGCTGTGTGGACGGCCGCCGTACGCCCTTATGGTGGAAAGAGTCCGCCCGGGCCGCCCCCGGCAGCCTGGGTCGTCGCAGCCGTCCGCCGCCGGAGCCGTCCGGCGCCGTTCCTCCCCCTTCCGTCCCCGGTCCCGTCGAGGTCCGAGAAAGGCCGTAGTCCCCATGGTGCAGATCAAGAGCCCCGAGCAGATCGCCAGGATGCGTGCGGCGGGGCTGGTGGTCGCCGCGATCCACGCCGCGACCCGTGAGGCCGCCGTGCCCGGCGCCAGCACCAAGGACCTGGACGAGGTCGCGCGCAAGGTGCTCGCCGAGCACGGAGCCAAGTCCAACTTCCTCGGCTACGGAGGGTTCCCGGCGACGATCTGCACGTCCGTGAACGAGGTCGTGGTGCACGGCATCCCGTCCGAGGACGTCGTCCTCAAGGACGGGGACATCATCTCCATCGACTGCGGCGCGGTCGTCGACGGCTGGCACGGCGACGCCGCCTACACGGCGTTCGTGGGCTCCGGTCACGCCCCGGAGCTGATCGAGCTGTCCCGGGTGACCGAGGAGTCGATGTGGGCGGGCATCGCGGCCATGAAGCAGGGCAACCGGCTGGTGGACGTGTCCAGGGCCATCGAGACGTACATCCGGCGCCAGCCCAGGCCCGGCGGCGGGCGGTACGGGATCATCGAGGACTACGGCGGCCACGGCATCGGCACCGAGATGCACATGGACCCGCATCTGCTGAACTACGTCGACCGGCGGCGCGGCAAGGGACCCAAGCTGGTGCCCGGCTTCTGCCTCGCCATCGAGCCGATGGTGTCGCTGGGCACCCCGCGCACGCGCGTGCTCGAGGACGACTGGACGGTCATCACCACGGACGGCACCTGGTCGTCGCACTGGGAGCACTCGGTCGCGCTGACCGAGGCGGGCCCGCTGGTGCTGACCGCGCCGGACGGCGGCCGGGCGAAGCTGGCGGAGTACGGGATCTCCGCGGCGCCGGACCCGCTGGGCTGAGAGCCGCCGTCACGGCGCGCCGCCCCGGGCACGGCGTTCGGGTGCGTGGCGTTCGGGCTTAGGGATCTTCCGAGTGGGGCAGACTGTCGCGATTCGTGTTTCCGGGAGCGCTGACGTAGACTGACTCGTCGGCTCTCGTGCACCCGCATGTCCGCATGCGGTCGTACGAAGGTCGATCAAGGTAGTCGATTCGAAGGGCGAAGCGTGGCCAAGAAGCAAGGTGCCATCGAGATCGAGGGCACTGTCGTCGAGTCTCTTCCGAACGCCATGTTCAAGGTCGAGCTCCAGAACGGCCACCAGGTCCTGGCACACATCAGCGGCAAGATGCGCATGCACTACATCCGCATCCTCCCTGACGACCGGGTCGTGGTGGAGCTGTCTCCGTACGACCTGACGCGTGGCCGGATCGTCTACCGGTACAAGTAGATCTTGCCCACACCCCGGGCGACCGGGGTCGCCGGCAACTGACCCGGAGAACCTCACCCCATGAAGGTCAAGCCGAGCGTCAAGAAGATCTGCGACAAGTGCAGGGTGATCCGCCGTCACGGTCGGGTCATGGTCATCTGCGAGAACCCGCGCCACAAGCAGCGCCAGGGCTGACCGCAGGATCATTCCCTCTGCCCTCCGCAGAGATTCGCGCGACGCGAGCTGAATATGTTCATACGCAGGGCCCGGACGCGCGCGCGTCCGACACCCCCGGTTCGGAGGCCGGGGACCCAGTTCGTACCTGGTACGGCGGCTGGGATCCGGTCCTGTGGAAGACCTCCGAAGATCAACTGGAGCCATTGAATGGCACGCGTTTCCGGTGTTGACATCCCGCGCGAAAAGCGCGTGGAGATCGCCCTCACCTACGTGTTCGGCATCGGCCGGACCCTCTCCCAGCAGACGCTGGCCGCCACCGGCGTGGACCCGAACACCCGTGTTCGGGACCTCACCGAGGAGCAGCTGGTCGCGATCCGCGAATACGTCGACAACAACATCAAGACCGAGGGTGACCTCCGTCGCGAGATCCAGGCCGACATCCGCCGCAAGGTGGAGATCGGCACCTACCAGGGTCTGCGGCACCGCCGCGGTCTGCCCGTCCGCGGTCAGCGCACCAGCACCAACGCTCGCACCCGCAAGGGCCCGCGTCGCGCCATCGCCGGCAAGAAGAAGCCGGGCAAGAAGTAGTCCGCAGCGGACTCGCCGTCCAGCGGTCTTCGCTGTAGGACCGACCACCTCCCGTAGGAGAACGACATGCCCCCCAAGGGACGTCAGGGCGCTGCCAAGAAGGTGCGCCGCAAGGAAAAGAAGAACGTCGCTCACGGCCACGCGCACATCAAGAGCACGTTCAACAACACCATCGTTTCGATCACGGACCCGTCCGGCAACGTGATCTCCTGGGCCTCCGCCGGCCACGTCGGTTTCAAGGGCTCCCGCAAGTCCACGCCGTTCGCCGCGCAGATGGCCGCCGAGTCGGCCGCCCGTCGCGCGCAGGAGCACGGCATGCGCAAGGTCGACGTGTTCGTCAAGGGCCCGGGTTCCGGTCGTGAGACCGCCATCCGCTCGCTCCAGGCGACCGGTCTCGAGGTCGGCTCCATCCAGGACGTCACCCCGACCCCGCACAACGGCTGCCGTCCCCCCAAGCGCCGTCGCGTCTGACCCCGCTTGAATCCGGGACTTCCGGGCGGTACGGCTCCTTCGGGTCGTGCCGCCCGTACCCTTGCAGTACATGGTCGGGCGTCATATAGCGGGCGCCCCCGACTGAAGGATCTGATCCACACATGCTGATCGCTCAGCGTCCCTCGTTGACCGAAGAGGTCGTCGACGAATTCCGCTCCCGGTTCGTGATCGAGCCGCTGGAGCCGGGCTTCGGCTACACCCTCGGCAACTCCCTCCGCCGTACGCTCCTGTCCTCGATCCCCGGCGCGGCCGTCACGTCGATCCGGATCGACGGCGTCCTGCACGAGTTCACCACCGTGCCGGGCGTCAAGGAGGACGTCACCGACCTGATCCTCAACATCAAGCAGCTCGTCGTGAGCAGCGAGCACGACGAGCCGGTCGTGATGTACCTGCGCAAGCAGGGCCCGGGTCTGGTCACCGCCGCCGACATCGCGCCCCCGGCCGGTGTCGAGGTGCACAACCCCGACCTCGTCCTCGCCACGCTCAACGGCAAGGGCAAGCTGGAGATGGAGCTGACGGTCGAGCGCGGCCGCGGCTACGTCTCCGCCGTGCAGAACAAGCAGGTCGGCCAGGAGATCGGCCGTATCCCGGTCGACTCGATCTACTCGCCGGTCCTCAAGGTCACGTACAAGGTCGAGGCCACGCGTGTCGAGCAGCGCACCGACTTCGACAAGCTGATCGTCGACGTCGAGACCAAGCAGGCGATGCGCCCGCGCGACGCCATGGCGTCGGCCGGCAAGACCCTGGTCGAGCTGTTCGGTCTCGCCCGCGAGCTGAACATCGACGCCGAGGGCATCGACATGGGCCCGTCCCCGACGGACGCCGCCCTCGCCGCCGATCTGGCGCTGCCGATCGAGGAGCTGGAGCTCACCGTTCGGTCGTACAACTGCCTCAAGCGTGAGGGCATCCACTCCGTGGGCGAGCTCGTCGCGCGCTCCGAGGCGGACCTGCTCGACATCCGCAACTTCGGCGCCAAGTCGATCGACGAGGTCAAGGCGAAGCTCGCGGGTATGGGCCTCGCGCTGAAGGACTCGCCTCCCGGGTTCGACCCGACCGCCGCCGCCGACGCCTTCGGCGCGGACGACGACGCGGACGCCGGGTTCGTGGAGACCGAGCAGTACTGAGCGCTCCGCGAGGAGGCCGTACTGTGACCGCGGGCCGGTCGTGGCCCGTCGCGCGACGCGACGGAGTCGCGCACCGGCACCGCCCCGCGCCACTCACGGGGCGCGGGCCCTCCGGGGCGCCCGAAAGGCGCCCCGGATCTCCGACAGGCGACCGCCTGCTCGGATACTGACTCCGGTACCTGATACGGCCGGGGCAGACACCTAGGAGAAACATCATGCCGAAGCCCACCAAGGGTGCCCGTCTGGGCGGCAGCGCCGCGCACGAGAAGCTGCTCCTCGCGAACCTCGCGAAGTCGCTCTTCGAGCACGGCAAGATCACGACCACCGAGGCGAAGGCCCGCCGCCTGCGGCCCTACGCCGAGCGTCTGATCACCAAGGCGAAGAAGGGCGACCTTCACAACCGCCGCCAGGTGCTCCAGGTCATCACGGACAAGAGCATCGTGCACACGCTCTTCACCGAGATCGGCCCGCGCTACGAGAACCGTCCGGGTGGCTACACCCGTATCACCAAGATCGGCAACCGCCGTGGCGACAACGCGCCCATGGCCGTCATCGAGCTGGTCGAGGCGCTGACGGTGGCCCAGCAGGCGACCGGCGAGGCCGAGGCCGCCACCAAGCGCGCGGTCAAGGAAGACGCCCTCAAGAAGGACGAGGCCGCCGAGGCCACGTCCGACGAGGCCGCCGAGACCAAGGTCGACACCACCAAGGCCGAGGACGCCGCCGAGGAGTCCAAGGACGAGGAGTCGAAGGACGCGTAAGCGTCTGCCGGGGACTGCCCGGTAGCGGCTGCGGCTCCGTCGTGGCCTGTCGCGCAGCTCTCCGCGCCCCCTGTGAGGGGCGTTGCGGGTCCGTTCCCTCCCGGGAGCGGGCCCGCTTTCGTGTTCCTGAGAGGATCTGTACGTGAGTGATGAAGCAGCACCCGGTTACGTCCGCGTCCGGCTCGACCTTTCCTATGACGGCACCGGGTTCCACGGCTGGGCCAAGCAGGCCGGCGGCCGGCGGACCGTGCAGGGCGAGATCGAGGACGCGCTGCGTACGGTGACCCGGTCGAAGGAGACGTACGAGCTGACCGTGGCCGGGCGGACCGACGCCGGGGTGCACGCGCGAGGGCAGGTGGCGCACGTCGACCTGCCGCGCGAGGTGTGGGCCGAGCACCGCGGCAAGCTGCTGAAGCGGCTCGCGGGACGGTTGCCGAGGGATGTGCGGGTGTGGGCGCTCCGGGAGGCGCCGGACGGCTTCAACGCGCGGTTCTCGGCGGTCTGGCGACGCTACGCCTACCGCGTGACGGACAACCCCGGCGGCGTCGATCCGCTGCTGCGCCACCACGTCCTGTGGCACGACTGGCCGCTCGACGTCGACGCCATGAACGAGGCGGCCCGGGCGCTGCTGGGGGAGCACGACTTCGCCGCGTACTGCAAGCGGCGGGAGGGCGCGACGACGATCCGCACGCTCCAGGAGCTGAGCCTGGTGCGCGGCGACGACGGCATCATCACCGCGACGGTCCGGGCGGACGCCTTCTGCCACAACATGGTGCGCTCGCTGATCGGCGCGCTGCTGTTCGTGGGGGACGGTCACCGGGGGCCCGAGTGGCCGGGGAAGGTGCTCGCCGCCGGCGTCCGGGACTCGGCGGTGCATGTCGTGCGGCCGCACGGGCTGACGCTGGAGGAGGTCGGCTATCCGGCGGACGAGCTGCTGGCGGCGCGGAACCGGGAGGCGCGGAACCGGCGGACGCTGGGGCCGCGCGGGGGATGCTGCTGACGGGGGAACGCGGAGGGGACCCGCGGTGGCCACCGCGGGTCCCCCTGTGCTCTTTGCCGGTCAGCCGGCCAGGACCTCTTCGAAGGTCGGCTGGAGGTAGGGCGCCAGGGACTTCGAGTAGCTGCCCGACATGTGGCTGTAATCCCAGTAGACGACGTGTCCGCCGATCACCGCGGGGCAGTAGCCGTCGGCGCAGAACGCGGGGACCGTGTCGACGACGCGGGCCCCGTGCTCCTCCGCCACCTCCCGTTCCATGGTGCGGAACTCCGCGCGGTCGATGACGTTCTCGGCCTTCGGGCTGCACGAGGGCAAGTGGTCCGCGCCCTTCGCCAGGCAGTCCGGGACGCTGAAGCCCGGGAAGGGCGTGTCCGTCAGATAGACCAGGTCGGCGCCCGTGCCCTCGAGTGCCTTGAACGTCTTCGTGGCGCCCTCCCGGGTGGTGGTGTTCTGGACGCGGTTCGTGACCACGACGACGTCGGGCTTCGTCTTGGCGATGTGGTCGAGGGCGGTTTTCCGCCAGGCGTCGCACTCGGTGTACTCGCGGCCCAGGTCCTCACGGGTGATCTCATAGGCCTCGGGCGAGCAGCCGCTCTTGATGACCGTGACGACCTTGACGTTCAGTTCCCGCCCCAGCTCGTGGAACGCGTTGCCCCACTGGTAGGCGTGCGAGTCACCCAGCAGGACCAGGGTCCTGTCGGCTCGGGTGTCGCCGATGACGCACTCGTCGCGCAGCTCGAAGCTGGTGATGAGCAGGTCGTCGATGCAGCCGAAGTCGCCCCGGTCCTTGGGCGCGGCGAGCAGTGACTTCTCGCTGATCTCGGGGTTGATCCGCTTGCTCACGGCCGTCTTCACCGACTCGGTGCCCTCGAAGCCGAGTGCCGCGGCGCTTGTGCCGGTGGTGGCGAGCGACAGGTTGAGCGGGACGACGTGGAGGGCTACCACCATGGCGGCGACGGTGGAGGCCGTCAGCGCGCCACCGGTGACCACACCCCGCCAGGGGCTGAGGATGAGGCGCACGTTCTCCCGGAAACGCCGTTCGACCATGTAGTGCATGGCGATCGCAGCGAGGAGGGAGAGCACTGCCACGCGCAGACGGTCGGAGTAGGCGAATTCCCGCTCGACGATGCTCGGCCAGAGAATGAGGATCGGCCAGTGCCAGAGGTACCAGCCGTAGCTGACATTTCCGATGAAGTTGAAGACGGGGTTGTCGAGGATCTTCTCCGCGCCGAAGCGGGGAGCGGCGCAGCCACCCGCGATGACCAGCGCGGCGCCCAGCAGCGGGCCGGCCACCGCATAGCCCGGCAGCGGCGTCTCATCGGTGATGAGCATCGCCGTGACCAGCGCGAAGCCGAGTCCCAGCCAGGTGATGACCGTCGCGAGCCCGGTACTCATGCGGGAGAGGTACGGCGCGAACAGAGCGAGCAGGACGCCGAACGTGATCTCCCAGATGCGGGTGTGGGTGCTGAAGTAGGCGAGCGGCTGGTTCGTGGACGTGTAGGTGTGGCCCAGGTAGAAGGACCCGGCCACCACGACCATGAGGAAGAGACCCACCAGGAACCGGTTGCGGAAGACGAGCCGGCTGAGCCAGACCAGGGCCACGAGCACCAGCGGGGCCACGACGTAGAACTGCTCCTCGATGCCCAGCGACCAGAAGTGCTGGTACGGGGACTGGCTGCCGTCGTTGGCGAAGTAGTCGGTGCCGGTCTCGACGAGGCGCCAGTTGATGAGGCTCACGGACGCGCTGAGGCCGTCCGACATGTACTCGCGGAAGCGGAACGGGCTGACGTAGATCCAGGACAGGATGGCCGTCACGATGATGGTGATGGCCATGGGCGGGGCGATACGCCGGAAGCGGCGGGCCCAGAACTTGGTCAGGGACACCCGGCCGGTCTTGTCGATCTCGGCGAAGAGCTGGCCGCCGATGAGGAAGCCGCTCAGCACGAAGCTGATGTCCACGCCGCCGTGGATGTCGAGAATGCCGCAGTGCATGGCGACCACCATCATGATGGCGACGGCACGCAGGCCCTGAATGTCCGGCCGGTATTTGCGGAGACGCGCTGTCTCCTCGGCCGATGCGCGATGGCGGGTCACGGTTCTCCAGTACTTCAGTGGACCGTCGGGCAGGCGACAGCGGTCCCGCTGACGCGCACCCCCTGGGCGGGAATGCGGATGCCGCACGACAGCCGCAGCTGGGCGGGCAGCTCGTTCTCCGCGCCGACGTGCGTGTGACAGCCGACCACGGCTTCACGGAGGTGGGTGGCGCTGCCGATCGAGGAGTCGTGGTCCACCACGGACTCGTGGATGCGGGCGCCCTCGGCCACGGTGACGTTGCCGCCGATGATCGAGCGGTCGACGGTGACGTGCGCGCCGATGACGGCGTGCGGGCCGATCGTGGAGCCGCCCATGACGCGGGCGGTCGGATGGACGCTGGCCGTCGGGTGGATCAGGGCCTCGGCCGGCCGTCCCACGAGGGGAGAGGTCGCCCGGCCGGTGACCAGGTCGGCGGAGCCGTGCACGAACGCCAGGGGGGTGCCGAGGTCGCGCCAGTAGTCGTCCGTGGTGTGGCCGAACACACGCCGGCCTCGGGCCACGAGTTGCGGAAACGTTTCCTGCTCGACGGAGACCTCACGGTCGGCCGGGATGGCGTCCAGAACGGAACGGCGGAAGACGTAGCAGCCGGCGTTGATCTGGTCGGTGACGCACTCTTCGGCGGTCTTGGGCTTCTCCAGGAAGGACAGCACCCGTCCGTCCCCGTCGGTGGGCACGAGGCCGAAGGCGCGGGGGTCGGCGACGCGGGTCAGGTGCAGCGTCACGTCCGCGTCACGCTCCCGGTGCCGGCGGAGGATGGCTCGCAGGTCGACGCCCGACAGGATGTCACCGTTCAGGACGAGCACCGGGGCGTCGGCCGGGCCGTGCAGCAGACGGCCGGCGTTGCGGATGGCGCCGCCCGTACCGAGCGGCACGTCCTCGACGGCGTAGGAGATCTGCAGACCCTGGCCGAAGCCCTTGAACTCCTCCTCGAAGAGGCTGGCGAGGTACGAGGTGGCGAACACCACGTGCTCGACGCCCGCGTCCATCAGCTTGGCGATCTGGTGCCGGATGAAGGACGCGCCCGCGACACTGAGGAGGGGCTTGGGGGTGTGGTTCGTGAGGGGGCGCAAGCGGGTTCCCTTGCCGCCCACCAGAATGATGGCTTCTTGCATGATTGCCTCGCTCGGTCAGCTTGCGGTGTCGGTACCGGGGCCCGCGTAGTCGGACGTGAAGCACGACTTGACGGCCTTCTCGGTGAGAGGGCGTCCGGCGAAGTCCAGCCGGGAGGCAACCTTGTCGTCGGGGGCGTCGTTCGGGTCGTCGTCGAAGTAGATCGACCACCAGTACACGCCGCTCATCCGGCGTTCCTGGACGACCCGGCAGACGGCCTTGTACCAGTTGGCCTGCACCTGGGGGTTGACAGCGCGCTTGGTGGTGAAGTCGCCGGGGGCGTGGTAGGCGCCGTTCATGGCGCCGATGCCGGCCTCGGTGATGGTGATCTTCGGCAGAGGGCCGGTGGCCTTCTTGTTCAGCCACTCGTTCCAGCCGTCGACGAGCGTGTCCACCGACGCGTCGTCGGGGACCTTGACGGGGAAGTAGGCGTCGACGCCGAGGTGGTTCACGGGCATGGTGACCGGGCCACGGACGTATGCGTCCCAGTTGGCGTCGTAGGCGACCTCGCCGGCGAAGAGCGTCTCGGCGTCGTCCACGAGCGCGTCCCAGCGGGGGTCGCCCTCCAGCGAGTTCAGCTCGGTGCCGATGACGAAGGTCGCGGACTTCTCCTCGGCAGCCGCCTTCAGATAAGGCGTCACGAACTCGGTGTACGAAGCGAACCAGGCGTCGCGGTCACCGGGCTCGATGTTTCCGCGCCAGCCGCCGTTGTCCGTGTCGAGGGTCGCCTCGTCCATCAGCGGTCGTACGGTCGTGCGCAGTCCGGCCTTGTGGAAGATCTGCAGCACGCGGGCGAGCCGCTCGGGCGTGGGGGTCTTGTCCCCCCGGCTGATCTTCGTGGACTCGAGGTGGCCGGTGAAGAAGGGGAAACTCACGCTGACGGAGTTCGCGTGCAGGCCGACCAGGTAGTCGGAGTGCAGTTTGGCCTGCTTCTCGACGTACTCCAGGGGATGGTCCGGATTGTCCTCCCAGTAGAGCTGGACGCCCCACTGCGGCATGCCCTCCTTCCACTCCTTCGCCACCTTGGCGGTGCCGGCCGTGTCCGGGGAGGCGGGAACACCGGAGTCGTCGCCCCTCGGGGAGCCGTCGGACGACGAGGGCGCCTCGTCCTCGAGCACGAGGTTGGGCACCAGCGATCCGGACTGCCACCGCAGCGGATGGTCGCCGAGGACGAACGGCACCGCGACCACGAAGGAGATGACGGTGATGGGCAGCACGGAGAGCAGCGGCAAGCGGGCGCGCTTCATGAGATGTCGGTGTCTTCCGGGTCAGGCGGGCTTGGCGATGACGACGAACTTGTTCTCCTCGCGGCGGATGAACTTCATCAGCCCCTTGAAGCCGCCGAGCCCTTCGAGAAGGGAGAACAGGGGCAGCAGCAGGAGCACCGCGAACGGCTCCCACCACTTGCGCCTGCCGTTGACCGACGCGATCGCGTTGAGCCGCAGGCCCTCCCAGTACGCCCAGATCACATAGGCGAAGCTGATCGACCACAGCACCACCACCGACTGGGTCACCGGGGAGGTGTTCATGTCGTTGATGAGCCAGCCCGCCAGGAGGATGGTGCCGACGTGCTGCAGCGGGCCCAGGATCCAGCTGGTGACGCACATGGTCATGAACCAGCGGTAGCGCAGCGGCACCTTGCGGTTGAAGCACAGCGCGACCAGGCCCCAGGCCCAGCGCTCGCGCTGCTTGACGAAGTCCTTCATGTTGGCGGGCGAGGCGCCGTAGCAGCGGCCGTTGAACCAGTCGCTGCGGCCCGGGTACAGGCGGCAGAAGGTCAGTGCGAGCCGGGCGTCCTCGACGATCTCCTTCGGGCCGAAGTCCCAGCCGATCTCCGCCTCGATGGAGGCGCGCAGCACCAGCAGTTCGCCGTGCACGCCGGCCGCGGGGGTGCCCAGCCCGGTGAACGCGCGGAACCGCGCGATGTCGTCCGCGGGCCGGATGGCGTCGGCGAACCAGGTGAACATGTTCACCGCGTTCTCGCGCGGATAGGTCAGGATGCCCTGCGCCATGTGCTTGACCTCGTCGGGGGTCGCACGGCGCTGGCGGTTGATGAACTGGGCCAGGGACGAGGCGGTGTCGGGGCCGACGCCGGTGTCGTCGTCCATGTGCAGCACCCACACGTGGTCGAGGGCCTCGCCCTCCTCGATGCGCAGTTCGTGGGCGTAGTTGTTGGCGCGCGCCTTGAACCGGGTCCCGTTCCTCGTCTCGTACGCCTTGGGCACGGTCACCACGCGGATCAGCGGGTTCGTCGCGGCCAGCGCGTCGATCCGCTCGGCGGCCTCGCAGCCCTCCTCGGTGAGCACGTCGACCCGCATGTACGGGAACCACTCAGGGAGGTGCTCGACGTAGGAGAGGACGGACCTCTCCAGGGCCGGGTAGGTGTCGTGGCGGCCGATCGTGGGCACGAGGACGATCAGGAAGTCCTGCTCGACCAGCGCGGGCGGGGCCATCAGGTGGGCCTTGCGGGCCCGTCGGCGGATCAGCAGGAAACCCTGGAGCGACACCAGCACGCCGGGCACCGGCAGCGCCCAGCAGATGGTGATCAGCCAGGCGAGCGGCGAGTCGCTCGGCGTGTACGACCAGAGGCTGAAGAAGGTGAGGAACACCAGCGGAATCAGGAAGGGCATGATGCCCGGCTTCCACGAAGCCGTGCGCTTGGCGAGCTTCTGGTTGTGCCGCGAATGCGGCAGCCCCCCATCGAGCATTGTCGATGCCATGACGACTGCGGAACTCCCGTGAGATCGATAGTGCGTTGAGGCAACAGATCTCGGTCATGGCACGGCGCAGCGCGCCGCGACAGACTTGCTCCGGGTTTCTGCCCCCCCGAACGCCACCCTTGGCGTATCGGCACGCGCCGCTCAGATGCCCCCCCAGGCGCCCAAACACCATGCCGAACAGAGGCACGATTCTTGCATGACACATCGAATGCGTGAATGCCTGTGTGGATGATGTGTTCAAACGTTAACCAAGTTGGCTCTTGTGTAGTGACCTGAAGTCGAATCCGGCGTTCCGTTCGTTTCCGCCCGTGATGACCCGTGGTGAACCGTATGTGCGTTTGACGTCGTCGCCGGTGTTCCGTCCCGTCGGCTCGGAGAGGTTGTCGTACGTCAGCGACTGACCCCACACCGTCCACAGCACCCACGGCGTCCTCGACAGGGTGTCCGGCTGGGCCGCGTTGAGCGGAACGTGGAAGGACTCGGTCACCGCGCGCGGTCGGTCGTACCGTTCGAGGCCCCGGTACCAGACCTCGGTCCACGCGCCGCCGCCGAACGGCCGCTGCGGGCGGTCGCTGTAGTCGTCGACGCCGACGACGTCGACGTACCGGCCGCCGGGGTAGTAGGGGTGGGGCGTCCTGCCGTAGCGGCCGTCCCAGGAGTTGGGCGCCCAGACGAAGAGCAGGTTGTGCAGGCCGCGGCGGTTCACCAGGTAGTCGTACGACAGCCGCCACAGCCGGTGGAACGCGGCCGGGTCCTGGCCCGCCCACCAGAAGCCCTTGCCCGGTGCGGTGTTCATCTCGTGGTACGGCCGCAGCAGCACCGGTACGCCCTGATCGGCGAGGTAACCCAGGTGGTCGGCGAGGAATCCGAGGTCGTACAGCAGTGCCCCGTGCTCCGCCGTGCCCTCGGTGACGACCCGGGTGAACCAGCCGGGGTCCCGGGCGGCGGGGGAGTCGCGGTGCATGGTCTGCGCGAAGCCCTTGACGGGGCTGCCGGGGTAGGGCTGGTGGAAGGAGAGGCCGACCACGCCGGCCGGGCCGCCGCCGTTGTGCGGCAGGGACACCTCGGCGCCGGACGCGCACTCGGTGTGGGCGCCCGAGGGGCGGTGGGAGCCGTCGCCGGCCGGCCGGGGCAGTCCCGCCCACACGCCGACCGCCAGGTCCACGGCGTCGTCGACGTAGCCCCACTGGCGGGCGCATCCGGTCCACGCGCGCGAGTACGGGCGGGACTCGCCGACCGCCCAGCCGGGATGGCCGTAGCCGGGACCCAGGTCCAGCTCGACGAAGGCGGGCAGGCGGCCGGTGATGTCCCGGGCCTTGCGGTAGTAGTAGCCGGGCTGCTTGGTGCCGCGGTGGTCGCCGTACTTCGGGTTGTAGCGCTCGTTGTGGAGTTCGACGTGCTGGCCGATGAGGGTGCGGCTGGGGCGGCCCCGGCGGGCGTCGTTCTCCAGGCCGGCGAGGAGGGCGTAGACCCGGCGGGCGGCGGGGGTGGCCCGGGGGTCGCGGCTGCGCAGGTCGGTGGGGACGGTCCCGTCGGCGGGCCGGTTTCTGTCGTCCTCTTCCGGCCAGGCCCACAGGCCCAGGGGGGCCAGGACCGCCGCCCCGGCGGCGGCTGCGAGCAGGGCGCGGCGTCCGCGTATGTCCGCCGTCACTCGCTCGCCGCGGCCGACGCCTGGGCCTCGCCGCGGCGGCGAATCTGGCGGAACGTGAACTCGGCCAGGTTGTCGCCGGCGGCGAAGACGGCCGTGTCCTGCTGGGTGACGTCCTTGCCGTCGGTGAAGCCCGCGATGGTGAAGTAGGCGTACCGGCCGTAGGCGTTGGTCGTGGAGCGGCAGACGGCGCCGTTGCAGAAGGCGCCCACGCCGCCGCCGGTGAGCGACTTGACGATGCTCTTGTCGTCCGCGTCGTCCTTGGCCTTCGCGGCCTGTGCCTCGGTGTCGAACACCGCCACGCCGACGGTCACCGCGATGCCGTCCTCTGTATAGGTGACGCGCAGCAGGCGGGTGCAGCCGTTGTCGTTCAGGACCTTCGGGAGCGTGCCCTGGACGGCGGTCGCGCAGCTCTTGGTGTCGGCGGTCGGGCCCTTCTTGTACACCGTCTCGCCCATGGTGAGCTGGGTGCCGGGGAAGAGGGTGTCCGCGCCGAGCGGGGCGGTGTCCTTCTTCTCGCTGGAGACGAAGTCCTTCGGGTCCAGCGGGGGCGGGGCGCTGGTGGGCTCGAACGACGGGATCGCGGTGGTGGACTCGGACGGGATGTCCGCGGTCGCGGGGAGCCGGCCCGACGGGTCGCCGGAGGCCTCGCTGTCGCCGTTCGCCGAGACGACGGCCACCGCGACGGCGGCGCCTATCGCCACGGTGGCGAGGGCGCCGCCCCCGATGAACAGCAGCCTGCGCCGCTTGTTGCGTGCCTCGGACGCCTCGGCGAGCGCGGCCCAGTCCGGGGTCTGCCCGGCGCCGCCGTCGTTCCACGGCTGCTGCGAATGCGGTTTCCAGGGATCCCACTGAGACGGGGGTCCCCCCTGCTGCCCGAAGCTCATGGGGCGCATCTTAGACGGGGGTTGGGGGAGGGGGGTCCGGACGGCCGGGGAGGGGTGGCGGCACGGTGCTGCGGGGGTGTGGACGGGTGCGCCCCGTGCTCGTCCGGCGGGTGGGATCGAGGCCGGGCGGCCCCCGGACCCCGCTCCGGGAGAGTGGGGACCCGCCGTGGGCCGCGGCCCCTCGCACCCGGGCCCCGGGTCCCCGGGGCGGTCCCGCTTCGCCGGACGCGTCCGCGATGTTCCCCCGTTCGGCGGTTGATCTTCCGGGCGGGGGTGTGGCGGCGGTGTGGGTCCGAGGGCGGTTTTGAGGGCGTAAAATCGGGGTGGCCTGCTGGGGCGTCCCGTTTTGACCCCTGGAGGGCCGTGCAGGTACTCTGCATGTTCGTTGTGTATTGGCTTGCTCATTCTCACGGGACGGGCCCTTACACCGGTCCACCGGGCCGATGACCAGCGACCAGCACGCGGTTTGCGTCACCGCAGTGCGGTCTAGGCTGTCGTGATCGTTTCGGTGACCTTGTCTAGGACCATTCACTCGAAGCGAAGGCTACGAACCGTGCGTACGTACAGCCCCAAGCCCGGCGATGTGACGCGCCAGTGGCACGTCATTGACGCTCAGGACGTCGTCCTGGGCCGTCTCGCCACCACCGCCGCCACCCTTCTGCGGGGCAAGCACAAGCCGATCTACGCGCCGCACGTAGACGCTGGTGACTTCGTCATCATCATCAACGCGGACAAGGTGCACCTGTCCGGCAACAAGCGGACCCAGAAGATGGCCTACCGCCACTCCGGCTACCCGGGTGGTCTGCGCTCCGTCCGCTACGACGAGCTGCTGGCCAAGAACCCCGAGAAGGCCGTCGAGAAGGCCGTCAAGGGCATGCTCCCCAAGAACACCCTGGGCCGTCAGATGCTCTCGAAGCTGAAGGTCTACTCGGGCGACCAGCACCCGCACGCTGCCCAGCAGCCGGTGCCGTTCGAGATCACCCAGGTCGCGCAGTAAGTCCGGCCACCCCCTAAGACCGTAGAGAATCTGAGGAGAATCGTGGCCGAGACCACTGCCGAGCAGCCGCTCGAAGAGCTTGACATCGACAGCTACACCACCGAGTCCGAGGTTCCCGTCGAGGGCGAGTACACCTCGGAGTCCCTGGCCTCCCGCTTCGGCGACCCGCAGCCGGCCGCCGGCCTGGGCCGTCGCAAGAACGCCATCGCCCGCGTCCGGATCGTCCCGGGCACCGGCAAGTGGAAGATCAACGGTCGCACCCTCGAGGACTACTTCCCGAACAAGGTGCACCAGCAGGAAGTCAACGAGCCCTTCAAGGTGCTCGAGCTCGAGGGCCGCTACGACGTCATCGCCCGCATCGCGGGCGGCGGCGTCTCCGGTCAGGCCGGCGCCCTGCGTCTCGGTGTCGCCCGTGCGCTGAACGAGGCCGACGTCGACAACAACCGCGGCCCGCTCAAGAAGGCCGGCTTCCTCCGTCGCGACGACCGTGCGGTCGAGCGCAAGAAGGCCGGTCTGAAGAAGGCCCGCAAGGCTCCGCAGTACAGCAAGCGCTAATCCCGGTCGCCTACGGGCCAAGGCCAAGCGCTACTCCGAACGCCCCGGCGGCACGCCTCAGTGCCGCCGGGGCGTTCGTTTTCTCACCGGCACAGGCGTATAACGGCACAAGATGCCTGAAGGCTTGTGTGATCGGATGGCCGGGCGGGCCGTACCGGACCGGCCGAACGGTTTCCGGAACCGCAGCTTTTCTCAGGAGGACAAGTGGGACGACTCTTCGGCACCGACGGCGTGCGCGGTGTCGCCAACGCGGACCTGACGGCCGAAATGGCGCTCGGCCTGTCCGTCGCGGCGGCGCACGTGCTGGCCGAGGCGGGCACCTTCGCAGGCCACCGGCCCCAGGCCGTGGTCGGGCGTGACCCGCGGGCGTCCGGGGAGTTCCTGGAGGCCGCCGTGGTCGCGGGCCTCGCCAGCGCCGGCGTGGACGTGCTCCGGGTCGGCGTCCTGCCCACCCCCGCCGTCGCGTACCTCACCGGCGCGCTCGGCGCCGACCTTGGCGTGATGCTCTCCGCCAGCCACAACGCCATGCCCGACAACGGCATCAAGTTCTTCGCCCGCGGCGGCCACAAACTCCCCGACGACATCGAGGGCCGCATCGAGGCCCTCTACGAGGAGCACCGCACCGGCGCCCCCTGGGACCGCCCCACCGGCGCGGGCGTCGGCCGGGTCCGCGAGTACGCCGCCGGCGCCGACGAGTACGTCGCCCACCTCCTCGACGTACTGCCGAACCGGCTGGACGGCCTGCGGATCGTCCTGGACGAGGCGCACGGCGCCGCCGCCCGGGTCTCCCCCGAGGCGTTCGCCCGGGCCGGCGCCGACGTGGTCACGATCGGCGCCGAGCCGGACGGCCTCAACATCAACGACGGATACGGCTCCACCCATCTGGGACGCCTCACGGCCGCCGTCCTGGAGCACGGCGCCGACCTCGGCATCGCGCACGACGGCGACGCCGACCGGTGCCTCGCCGTGGACCACACCGGCGAGGAGGTCGACGGCGACCAGATCCTCGCCGTGCTCGCGCTGGCCATGCGGGAACGCTCGGCGCTGCGGTCGGACACCGTCGTCGCCACCGTGATGTCGAACCTCGGATTCAAGCTCGCCATGGAGCGCGAGGGCATCCGGCTGGTGCAGACGGCGGTCGGCGACCGTTACGTCCTGGAGGAGATGAAGGAGCACGGCTTCGCCCTCGGCGGCGAGCAGTCCGGGCACGTCATCGTCCTCGACCACGCCACCACCGGCGACGGCACGCTCACCGGGCTGCTGCTCGCGGCGCGGGTCGCGCAGAGCGGCCGCCGGCTGCGGGAGCTGGCCGGTGTGATGGAGCGGCTGCCGCAGGTGCTGATCAACGTGCCCGACGTGGACAAGTCCCGGGTGAAGACCTCGGCCGAGCTCGTCGCCGCCGTCGCCGACGCGGAGCGGGAGCTGGGCGCGACCGGGCGGGTGCTGCTGCGGCCGTCCGGGACCGAGCCGCTGGTGCGGGTGATGGTCGAGGCCGCCGACATCGACCAGGCCCGGTCGGTGGCGGGGCGGCTGGCCGACGTGGTGAAGTCCGCCCTGGGGTGAGGCGGGAAGGGGGCGGGTTCCGCGGGTTTTCCCGCCCTCTCATTTCCGGAGGGCGTGGTGGGACCGGCCCCGGAGGCGGTCGCGCTGCTTCGACCACAGCCACTTCTGGGTGAGCAGGGTCAGGGTGCCCGCGACCAGGATGCCGAACAGGTTGAGCAGGAGCTGCTCCGTGGAGCCCCACGTCTGGGCGGTGTCGCCGTAGCTCAGGGCGACCGCGGCGTTGGCGGCGGCCGGGACGGTCGTCACCGAGATGGCGACGCCGACCAGGGCGCCGGACTTCGCGGACGTCAGGGAGAGGGTGCCGGCGGCGCCGGCCAGGACCGCCACGACGAAGGAGAACCAGTCGGGGGCGTAGACGAAGCCGGTCTGCGGCCGGTCCGCGTCCAGCCGCTCCTGGGTGAACAGGCCGACGGCGTCCATGAAGAGGCTGAAGGCGACCGTCACCGCCATCGCCGCCGCGAAGCCCACCAGCAGCGCGATCAGCGAGCGCAGCGCCAGCCTGGGCCGGCGCTGCACCACGGAGGTGGAGATGCCGGCCAGCGGGCCGAACTCCGGTCCGACCGCCATCGCGCCCACGATCAGGATGGCGTTGTCCAGCACCACACCGCACGCGGCGATCATCGTGGCCAGCGTGATGAACGCCAGATAGGTCACCGAGAGCGTCGACTCCTCGTGCGTCGCCTCGGTCAGGTGCTCCCACAGCACCGCGTCGGCGGCCTCGCCCGGCGCGTCCTGCTCGGCCCGCTCTGCGCGGTCGGACAGCGAGAGGTCGATGTTCTCGACGGCGATCGACCCGCTCCGGTCGAGGCCCAGCTTCTGCAGCCTGCTGAGCAGCTCGTCGCCGGCCTCCCGCGCCACGTCGCACAGGACGACGTCCCCGGCGGGGTTGCGGGCGGCCCCCGGCAGCACGACGAGATGCGTGGTCCCGACCGTGTCCTCGATCAGACGGACGGCGTCGTCCGTGGTGCCCGGCGGGGTGATCAGGCGCAGATGCAGCATGGCGGCAGCGTAGCGGCCGCCGCCCGGCCCCCTTTCGGCCCGTCGTGGTCACAGCTTGCGCAGGCTCAGGCGCTGCACCTTGTGGTCGGGGCCCTTGCGCAGGATGAGGGTGGCGCGACCGCGGGTCGGGGCGACGTTCTCGGTGAGGTTGGGCCGGTTGATGGTGAGCCAGGTGGTGCGGGCGTAGGCAAGGGCCTCCTCCTCGGAGACCTGGGTGTACTTCCGGAAGTACGAGGACGGGTTCTGGAACGCCGTCTCCCGCAGCTTCTTGAAGCGGTCGAGGTACCAGCGCTCGATGTCCTCGGTGCGGGCGTCGACGTAGACGCTGAAGTCGAAGTAGTCGGCGAGGCCGACGCGGGTGCGGCCGTCCTTGCCGGGCAGGGCCGGCTGCAGGACGTTCAGGCCCTCGACGATCAGGATGTCCGGGCGGCGCACCACGAGCCGCTCGCCGGGCACGATGTCGTAGATGAGGTGGGAGTAGACGGGCGCGGTGACCTCCGCCTTGCCCGCCTTGATGTCGGCGACGAACCGGGTCAGGGCCCGGCGGTCGTACGACTCGGGGAAACCTTTCCGCGACATCAGGCCGCGGGCCTCCAGCTCCCGGGTCGGCAGCAGGAAGCCGTCCGTGGTGACCAGCTCCACGCGCGGGTGCTCGGGCCAGCGGGACAGCAGCGCCTGGAGCAGACGGGCGACGGTGGACTTGCCGACCGCGACCGAGCCGGCGACCCCTATGACGAACGGGGTGCCGGACTGCGACCCCTGCTCGCCGAGGAAGGTGTTCAGCGCGCCGCGCAGTCCGTCGGTGGCGCCGACGTAGAGGTTCAGGAGCCGGGAGAGCGGCAGGTAGATGTCGCGGACCTCGTCCAGGTCGATGACGTCGCCGAGCCCGCGCAGCTTCTCGACCTCCTCCGCGGTGAGCGGCAGCGGCGTCTTGTCGCGCAGCGCGCTCCACTCCGAGCGGGTGAGGTCGACGTAGGGAGTCGCCTCCGGCCTGGGCCGGTGGGCGCTCCGGGGCATCGGGGAGACCGGAGAGATCACAGTCCATTGTTAACGGAGTTTGAACGGGGCGGCGGGTGGGGTGCGTCACGGTGGAGGCGGGTGGGGCGCGCCAGGGGCGGAACGGGCGGGGAGGGGTGCCGGGTGCGGCCCAGGGTCGCCGGGTGCGGCTTCGTACCCCCGTGGGAATTTCCGAAATCGGGCAGGAGAAGCCGGGTTGGGGCACGGGATCGGACGTAGGGTGCCGTTCCATGTGCGGAATCGTGGGATATGTGGGAGCGCGGTCGGCGCTCGACGTCGTCATGGCCGGACTGAAGCGGCTGGAGTACCGGGGGTACGACTCGGCGGGAGTCGCCGTGCTCGCCGACGGAGGGCTGGCCGCGGCGAAGAAGGCAGGCAAGCTGCTCAACCTGGAGAAGGAGCTGGTGGAACGGCCCCTGCCGACCGGCGGCACGGGGCTCGGCCACACCCGGTGGGCCACGCACGGCGGCCCCACCGACGCCAACGCGCACCCGCACCTCGACAACGCCGGACGCGTGGCCGTCGTGCACAACGGAATCATCGAGAACTTCGCCGCCCTGCGGGCCGAACTGGAGGAGCGGGGCCACGCCCTGGCCTCCGAGACCGACACCGAGGTCGTCGCCCACCTGCTCGCCGAGGAGTTCTCCTCCTGCGCCGACCTGGCCGAGGCCGTGCGCCTGGTGTGCCGGCGGCTGGAGGGGGCGTTCACCCTGGTCGCCGTGCACGCCGACGAGCCGGACGTGGTCGTCGGCGCGCGGCGCAACTCGCCGCTCGTGGTGGGCCTGGGGGAGGGCGAGGCGTTCCTCGCCTCCGACGTCGCCGCGTTCATCGCGCACACCCGGTCCGCGATCGAGCTGGGACAGGACCAGGTCGTCGAGCTGCGGCGGGACGGGGCGACGGTGACCGGCTTCGACGGCCGGCCCGCCGACGTGCGGTCGTACCACGTCGACTGGGACGCCTCCGCCGCCGAGAAGGGCGGCTACGACTACTTCATGCTCAAGGAGATCGCCGAGCAGCCCAAGGCGGTCGCCGACACCCTCCTCGGCCGCGTCGACGCGGCCGGCTCCCTGACCCTGGACGAGGTGCGCATCCCCGCGGGCGTGCTGCGCGAGGCCGACAAGGTCGTGATCGTGGCGTGCGGCACGGCCTTCCACGCCGGGCTCATCGCCAAGTACGCGATCGAGCACTGGACGCGGATCCCCTGCGAGGTGGAGCTGGCCAGCGAGTTCCGGTACCGCGACCCGATCCTCGACCCGCGGACCCTGGTCATCGCCGTCTCCCAGTCCGGGGAGACCATGGACACGCTGATGGCGCTCCGGCACGCGCGCGAGCAGGGGGCGAGGGTGCTGGCCATCTGCAACACCAACGGCTCGACGATCCCCCGCGAGTCCGACGCGGTGCTGTACACGCACGCCGGGCCCGAGGTGGCCGTCGCCTCCACCAAGGCGTTCCTGACCCAGCTCGTCGCCTGCTACCTGGTCGCCCTCTACCTGGCGCAGGTGCGGGGCGCCAAGTGGGGCGACGAGATCCGGGCCGTCGTGCGGGACCTCGCGCGGATCTCCGGCGAGGTCGAACGGGTCCTGGAGACCATGGAGCCGGTGCGGGAGCTGGCGCGGTCGCTGGCCGGGAAGGACACGGTGCTGTTCCTGGGGCGGCACGTCGGCTATCCGGTGGCGCTGGAGGGGGCGCTCAAGCTCAAGGAGCTGGCCTACATGCACGCCGAGGGGTTCGCGGCGGGCGAGCTGAAGCACGGGCCGATCGCGCTGATCGAGGACGACCTGCCGGTCGTGGTCGTCGTGCCCTCGCCGCGCGGGCGGTCCGTCCTCCACGACAAGATCGTGTCCAACATCCAGGAGATCCGGGCCCGCGGGGCGCGCACCATCGTCGTCGCGGAGGAGGGCGACGAGGCGGTGGTCCCGTACGCCGACCATCTCATCCGCGTCCCGGCGACCCCGACGCTGCTCCAGCCGCTGGTGGCGACGGTGCCGTTGCAGGTGTTCGCCTGCGAGCTGGCCACGGCGCGCGGGAACGAGGTGGACCAGCCGCGCAACCTGGCCAAGTCGGTGACGGTGGAGTGACCCGGTTCGCCGCGGTGCGGCGACCGTAGGGTGCTCTCCATGAGCATCATCGGGGTCGGCATCGACGTTGCCGAGATCGAGCGGTTCCGGGCGTCGCTGGAGCGGACGCCCGGACTCGCCCAGCGGCTGTTCCTCGAGAGCGAGCTGCTGCTGCCCGGCGGCGAGCGGCGCGGCGTCGCCTCGCTCGCCGCGCGGTTCGCCGCCAAGGAGGCCCTCGCCAAGGCGCTCGGCGCGCCCGCCGGACTGCACTGGACCGACGCCGAGGTCTACGTCGAGGACAGCGGGCGGCCCCGGCTGCGGGTCACCGGGACGGTCGCCGCCCGGGCCGCCGAACTGGGGGTGCGGTCCTGGCACGTCTCCCTCAGCCATGACGCCGGAGTCGCCTCGGCAGTCGTGATCGCGGAGGGCTGAGAAGAAAAACGGATCCGTTCGGTCATATTCCGTGAAAGCCCGGGTACACGCGCTCTGCCGGGCCGGATCGGTCGGAGCGGCTGAGGAACAGGGAGGGCCAGACGTGACGGCGATGCAGGTGCGTACGGACCGTGAGCAGACCCAGGCCGAGCTGCCGCAGGTCGGCGACCCGTCGGGGATCGCGCCGAAGGACGCCCGTCAGCTGTCGAAGCTGTTCTTCGAGCAGCTCGCGGTGCTGGAGGAGGGCACCCCCGAGTACCAGTACGCGCGCAACACCCTGATCGAGATGAACACCTCCCTGGTCCGCTTCGCGGCCGGCCGGTTCCGCAGCCGCGGGCCCGCCGAGATGGAGGACATCGTCCAGGTCGGCATCATCGGGCTGATCAAGGCGATCGACCGGTTCGAGCTCTCCCGCGAGGTGGAGTTCACGTCGTTCGCCATCCCCTACATCGTGGGCGAGATCAAGCGGTTCTTCCGCGACACCTCCTGGTCCGTCCATGTTCCGCGCCGTCTCCAGGAGGCCCGCGTCCAGCTCGCGCGCGCCACCGAGGAACTGCGCTCCCGGCTGGGCCGCAACCCCACCGTCAAGGAACTCGCGCAGCTGATGTGCCTCACCGAGGAAGAGGTCAACGAGGCGCGCGTCGCCGCCAACGGCTACAACTCCGCCTCCCTCGACGCCGCCATAGGCGCCGAACCGGACGGGGAGAGCGTGCTGGCCGACTTCATCGGCGCCGAGGACGCCGCCCTGGAGCTGGTCGAGGACTTCCACGCCCTCGCCCCCATGATCGCCGAGCTGGACGAGCGGGAACGGCGCATCATCCACTGGCGGTTCGTGGAGGAGCTGACGCAGGCCCAGATCGGCGAACGGCTCGGCTGCTCCCAGATGCACGTCTCCCGGCTGCTGTCCCGCACGCTCAAGAAGCTGCGTGAGGGGATGCTCACCACCGAGTGATCGCGGGTGCCGCCGGTGAACGCCGGTGGCACCGGTGGCGCGGCTCGCGAGAGTCACGCGGTGACGGCCTCGCCGGTCATGCGATATGCTGATCATCAGTTGGCCGCCCCGAGTGGGTGAGACCGGCTACGCGTTGGTGGTCCAAGGAAAGACGCCCCACTTCCTGTGGGGAGATGCAGGTGCAAGGCCTGCCCGGCGCTCCGCAACGAGCCCCGCCCTGTTCTCGGGCGGGGCTCGTCCCGTTCTCCGGTTGCGCCTCCGCTGCAGAGTCGATGACCGGCTCAGCGGCTCAGCAGATCGACTGACTGCTGTTCACCAGCGTGTTGTTCCTGAACGTCGTGTTCGTCCCGCACGGGCTCTCCCGGATCGCCGAGTTCGTCACCGTCAGGTTCTGGATCGTGATGTCGGAGTTGTTCGGGAACTCCGAGCGGGCCGCCAGGCGGATCTCGCCGCCGCCCGTCACGCTGCCGCTCTGCGCCGCGATGTTCACGTTGTAGCAGTTCTCGACCAGGATCGCGTTGCTGCCCGTGCTCGACAGCGTCACCCGGTCGATCACCGCGCCGCCGCTCTCCGACACGCAGAACACGCCCCGGCCGCCGCCGCGCGCCACGACCTCGCCGACGCGGATGTTGGTCGGGTAGCCGCTGCCCACCCGCCCGTTGCGGTTGGCCATGCGGAAGGCGGCGTATCCCGTGCCGGTGCCGGCGTTCTCCGCGTCCACCCTGGTGACGCTGGCGTTGATCGTCTGGTTGAGCAGCAGGCCCGACTCGCCCACGTTGCGCGCGGTGACCGTGCCGACGGTCAGGCCGTCGACGCCGTACGTCTCCACCGCGTGGCTGGAGGCGCCGGAGACGTACACGTTGTCGATGCGGACGTTGCGCGTCCACTGGGTGGTGTCGCCCCGGTTGTCGATCCGCACGCCTAGCCCGGATGACAGGCGCATGTCAATCTGACCGAGCGTCGCGTTGGTGACGTTCCGCAGGAAAATGCCGTACAGGGGGGTGCCCGTGACGTTGAGGTGCTGCACCTCGACGTCACGAGTGCCGCGCGAGTACACCGGCGCCTGGTCGCCCGTGCCCGAACCCGTGACGTTGATCGTGCCGCAGACGTCGAGGACGGTGTAGCTCGGCAGGGAGATGCGGTTGGAGGCGGGGACGGAACCCGAACCCCGGACCACCACCCGCTGCTTCGCCGTGCGGCCCGAGGTGAGGTTGTTGATCGCCGTCTGCACCGCCGTGCGCATGTCCGTGCCGGTGTAGACGGTCGTGCTGCCGCGCCGTGCGGTCCAGGTGCTCCCGCTCAGCACGGCCTCCGCGTGGTACGTGCCCTCGCCGCAGCCGGCCGCCGCGGCGGGCGCGGGCGCGGTGAGGGTGCCCGCCGTGGCCAGCAGGGCGAGACTGCCGGTGGCGGCGAGAAGTGCGGCTCTGCGTCCCATGAGAGTCCGTTCTCTTGTCGAACCGGTTCGGAGTGAATCGATTCATGGGTGGGGGAGGGTGAGTTTGGCAACGGGTGGGTAACGCGTCAACGGGTGCGGCGCACACGGCGGCGTACGAAATTTTTCCGAGAAACGTGAATCCGGAAGCAGAACGAGAAACGTGCTTCCGGGAGCCGTCCCGGAAGCAGAAGGAAGCACGGGAGACCCGGTCATATGCGGACTGCTTACGGCGTGGAGACGGTCAGGGCGGCCGAGCGGGAGCTGATGGCGCGGCTCCCCGAGGGAACGCTGATGCAGCGCGCCGCGGCAGGGCTCGCCGCCGCCTGCGCCGACCTGCTCGGGCGGGTGTACGGCCGGCGGATCGTGCTGCTGGTCGGCAGCGGCGACAACGGCGGTGACGCGCTGTACGCCGGCGCGCGCCTGGCCCGGCGCGGGGCGGGCGTGGCGGCCGTCCTCCTGACGCCCGAGCGGGCGCACGCGCCGGGGCTCGCGGCCCTGCGCCGCGCCGGGGGCGTCGTCACCGCCGACGGCGAGGCGGCGATCGGCCGGGCGGACCTCGTCCTCGACGGGATCGTCGGGATCGGGGGCAGGGGCGGGCTGCGGGCCGAGGCCGCGCCGCTCGCCGAGGCCGCCGCGCGGTCGCGGGCCGTGGTGGTCGCCGTGGACCTGCCGAGCGGGGTCGACGCGGACACCGGCGAGGTGCGGGGGGCCGCGGTACGGGCCGACGTGACGGTGACGTTCGGGGCGCACAAGCCGGGGCTGCTGGTCGATCCCGCGCGGGAGTACGCCGGGTCGGTGCGGCTGGTCGACATCGGGCTGGCGCTGCCGGGGGACGCCGCCGTGCTGGAGGCGCTCCAGCACGCGGACGTCGCGCGGCTGCTGCCGGCGCCGGGGGCCGAGAGCGACAAGTACCGGCGGGGCGTCGTCGGCATCGCCGCCGGGTCGGCCCGGTATCCGGGCGCCGCCGTCCTGGCCGTCTTCGGGGCGTTGCGGGGCGGGGCCGGGGCCGTGCGGTACGTGGGTCCCGCCGCGGACGCGGTGATCGCGCGGTTCCCCGAGACGCTGGTGTCCGACCAGGGGCCGAGGCGGGCCGGGCGCGTGCAGGCCTGGGTCGTCGGACCGGGCGCCGGGGACGACGCCGGCACCGTCGCCGAGGTCCTCGCCGAGGACGTCCCGGTGCTGGTCGACGCCGACGGACTGCGGCTGGCCGACGCCGGCGTCGTACGGCGCCGCAGCGCACCGACCCTGATGACCCCGCACGCCGGGGAGGCGGCGGCGCTGCTCGGGGTGAGCCGCGAGGAGGTCGAGGGCGCCCGGCTGGCGGCCGTACGCGAACTGGCGGCACGCTACGGGGCGACCGTCCTGCTCAAAGGCTCGACCACGCTGGTCGCCGGCCCCACCGCGGGCGCCGTACGGGTCAACGCCACGGGCACGCCCTGGCTGGCCACGGCCGGCAGCGGCGACGTGCTGTCCGGGCTCGCCGGGTCACTGCTGGCCGCGGGGCTTTCGGCGCGGGACGCGGGCAGCGCGGCGGCCTACCTGCACGGGCTCGCGGGGCGGTACGCGGCGGACGGGGCGCCCGTGGGGGCGCACGACGTGGCGGGGGCGATCCCGGAGGCCTGGCGGGACGTGCGGGCGGGGTGAGGGACGGGGCCGGCCGTTCCGCCGGTCGGTAGCGCGTGCGCAACGTCCGGGTCCGAGCGCTCGGACGGGCCGTCCGGCGGCTCTGAGACACTGGGCGCGATGAGTACGACAGCACCACCGGCGAGCGGCACCCTCCGGGCCCGTGCCGAGATCGATCTGGGCGCGTTGCGGGACAACGTGCGAACCCTGCGCGCCCTCGCGCCCGGCGCGGCGTTCATGGCCGTGGTGAAGTCCGAGGCGTACGGCCACGGCGCGCTGCCCTGCGCCCGGGCGGCCGTCGAGGCGGGCGCGACCTGGCTCGGCACGGCCACGCCCGAGGAGGCGCTCGCGCTGCGGGCGGACCCCGGGCTGCCGCCGGACGTGCGGATCATGTGCTGGCTGTGGACCCCCGGCGGCCCCTGGCGGGAAGCCGTCGACGCCGGCCTGGACGTGTCGCTCGGCGGGACCTGGGCGCTGCGCGAGGTCACCGAGGCCGCGCGACAGGCCGGCCGGACCGCCCGCGTGCAGCTCAAGGCCGACACCGGGCTCGGGCGGGGCGGCTGTCCGCCCGGCGCCGACTGGGCCGAACTGGTCGCGGGCGCGCGGGACGCCGAGCGCGCGGGACTCGTCAGCGTCACCGGCCTGTGGTCCCACTTCGCCTGCGCCGACGAGCCCGGGCACCCCTCCATCGCCCGCCAGCTCGCCCTCTTCCGGGAGATGACGGCGTACGCCGAACAGCAGGGCCTGCGTCCCGAGGTCCGGCACATCGCCAACTCGCCCGCCACCCTCACCCTCCCCGACACCCACCTCGACCTCGTCCGCCCCGGCATCGCCATGTACGGCCTCTCGCCCAGCCCCGCCCTCGGCGCCCCCGCCGACTTCGGGCTGCGCCCCGTCATGACCCTGTCGGCGTCGCTGGCGCTGGTGAAGCGAGTCCCCGCCGGACACGGCGTCAGCTACGGCCACCACTACGTCACCCCCGGCGACACCACCCTCGGCCTCGTCCCCCTCGGCTACGGCGACGGCGTCCCCCGGCACGCCTCGGGCAGCGGTCCGGTCCTGATCGGCGGCAAGTGGCGGACCGCCGCCGGACGCATCGCCATGGACCAGTTCGTGGTCGACCTCGGCGGCGACGAACCCGGCGAGGGCGCCGAGGCCGTACTCTTCGGACCCGGCGACCGGGGGGAGCCCACCGCGGAGGACTGGGCGCAGGCGGCCGGGACGATCGCGTACGAGATCGTCACCCGCATCGGAACACGCGTCCCCCGCGTGTATGTGAACGGGCAACGGGACGGGTAACCCGGAGAGGGGCGGCGGCGTCACCGGGGCCGCTGCGGTGATCGGCGTCGAGCTTGGCGGGTGCCGGTGCCGGTGCCGGTGCCGGCGTCGGTTTCGGTGCCGGTTTCGGTGCCGGTTTCCGTGCCGGCTCCGGTGCCGTGTCGGTGTCGGTTCGGTGAGACTCCGGGCGTGTTCCGGTGGCGAGGCGAATCGTGGTGACGTCGCGGGTTCTGGTGACGTTGCGGGTCCGGTGGGAGCGGCGGGGTTTGGTGGGGGCGGCGGGTTTCGGTGGCGGGCGGGTTCACGTGGAGGCACGGCGAGTGCCCGGGGCGTTGCGGGTTCTCGCGGCGTCGCGGTTTCCGGTGGCGTGGCGGGTCCCCGTGGCGGGGCGGGTTCGGGTGACATGGTGAAGACCGGTGACATGAGGAGCGGTACGTGAGCGAGAGCAGTGCGGACGGCGTCGCGGACGCCGCCGCGGTCGTCGCCGCCGCCACGGGGGCGGCCGGGGGCTGGCGCCGGGCGACGGGCATAGCGGGGGCCGCGATCGGCGTGCTCGCCGCGGGGGCCGCCGCCGGGGTCGCCATCGAGCGGATGACCGTCGGACGCGGCATGCGGCAGAAGGCCCGCCTCGCACTCGACTCGGCCGGCCCCTACGGCACCCTGCGCGGTACCCCGGGCCGCGCCACCGCCGAGGACGGCACCGAGCTGTACTACGAGGTCGACGACGTCGAACCCGAGGCCGAGGCCCAGCAGGCGCCACGCCGCCGCCGGCTGTTCGGCCGCAAGGCCCCGGCCCCCGTCACCGTCGTCTTCAGCCACGGCTACTGCCTCGCCCAGGACTCCTGGCACTTCCAGCGCGCGGCGCTGCGGGGAGTGGTGCGCACCGTCCACTGGGACCAGCGCAGCCACGGCCGCTCCGGACGCGGGGTCGCGCAGGTCCGGGACCGGGCGCCGGTCACCATCGACCAGCTCGGCGGCGACCTGAAGGCCGTCATCGACGCCGCCGCGCCCGAGGGGCCGATCGTGCTCGTCGGGCACTCGATGGGCGGCATGACGGTGATGGCGCTGGCCGCTGAGTACCCGGAGCTGGTGCGCGAGCGGGTCGTCGCGGTCGCGCTCGTCGGCACGTCGTCCGGACGGCTCGGCGAGGTCAACTTCGGACTGCCCGTCGCCGGCGTCAACGCGATACGGCGCGTACTGCCCGGCGTGCTGCGGGCGCTCGGACAGCAGGCGGAACTGGTGGAACGGGGGCGTCGGGCCACCGCCGACCTGTTCGCCGGGATCATCAAGCGGTACTCGTTCGCCTCGCGGGACGTGGACCCCGCCGTCGCGCGGTTCGCGGAGCGGATGATCGAGAGCACGCCGATCGACGTGGTCGCCGAGTTCTACCCGGCGTTCACCGAACACGACAAGACCGAGGCGCTCGCCCACTTCGCGGACCTGCCGGTGCTGGTGCTGGCCGGGGTGGACGACCTCGTCACGCCCAGCGAGCACAGCGAGGCCATCGCCGGGCTGCTGCCGGACGCCGAACTGGTGCTGGTCCCGGACGCCGGGCATCTGGTGATGCTGGAGCACCCGGAGGTCGTCACCGACCGCCTCGCCGACCTGCTCACCCGCGTGGGGGCCGTGCCGGCAGGGGCTACCGTGGGTGGCTATGGAAGCACCAGCGGCACCGCACAACCCGGCTGAGACCGAGCTGATCGTCCACTCTCCCGAGCAGATGCGCGAACTGGGCCGCCGGCTCGCGCGTCTGCTGCGCGCCGGCGACCTGGTGATGCTCACCGGCGAGCTGGGCGCGGGCAAGACGACCCTGACCCGCGGCCTGGGCGAGGGCCTCGGCGTGCGCGGGGCGGTCACCTCGCCGACCTTCGTGATCGCCCGCGTCCACCCCTCCCTCGGCGACGGTCCGCCCCTGGTCCACGTCGACGCCTACCGGCTGGGGGGCGGTCTGGACGAGATGGAGGACCTGGACCTCGACGTCTCGCTGCCGGAGTCGGTGATCGTCGTGGAGTGGGGCGAGGGCAAGGTCGAGGAGCTGACCGACGACCGGCTCCACGTCAGGATCCACCGCGCCGTGGGGGACACCACGGACGAGGTGCGGCACGTGACGCTGACGGGGGTCGGCGAGCGGTGGGGCGGGGCGGAGCTGGGAGGGCTTGCGGTCTGAGGCCGGCGGGTCGGCAGGTCGGCAGGTCGGCAGCCCGGTAGGTCGGTAGGTGGGTCCGAGGGGGAGCCCGACCCCGGCAGCACCCGTCCCACATTCCGACAATGCGTCGGCAAGATATTGCGCCGGGCGGGCCGGGCGTGGTCACATGGTACCCAGCCCGTAGTTAGGTGTACCTAAGTAGCGTGCATCTGGCCGCGCCCGCCCCCGGACCCTTCAGGAGGCGTCCATGCCGACCCCCACGGAACGCGACGAGCCCCGCATCCTCCCCGGGTTCTCCATGAGCGATCTGCTCGCCTCCTGCGCCGCCGCGACCACGGTCTCGACGCCTCCGCGGGCGCCGGAGCCCATGACCCCGGTGACCGCGAAGCCGGATCCGGCCCCGCACCGCGAGGCCGCGTAGCGCGACGCAGCGCGCCCGCGCACGCCGTCCGTCCGCGTGCCCCGCGTGCGCAGCCGTCCGCGTCAACCTTCGTGCGCAACCGTCCGCGTCAACCGGCCGTGCGCAACCGGCCGGATCCAACCTGCCCCCGCCCAACCTGCCCGTCCGCGACCACCCTCCGGGAACCGTCCAGAGCCCCGCCTCACCGGATCACGACCACCCGCCGCCCGATCGTCGCGAACCTCCACATCGCGTCGCCGTCCGCGCGCGTCTCGCGGATGCCGCCCGTCTTCGCCGACGGGGCGGGCGCGGGCATCGAGCCGTCGACCGCCGCGCTGAAGCCGACGGCGACGCCCTGCACGGTCGCGAAGCGGACGACGTGCTCCACCGGGACGCCGTCCGAGCCCGTCACCGCGCCCGAGCGGGACGTGACCGTATAGGCGCCCGGCGCCGGATCGACCGTGCCGGGGGCCACCCGGAACGTACGGCGGACCCGGTTGTCGCCGCCGACCAGCCACACCCGGTCGTCGTCCAGCGAGTACACGACCCGGGTGCCCCGGCCGGTGCCTGCCGGGAGGGCTTCGGGGCGCTGTTCGCTGCGCGGCGCCTTCGCGACGACCGCCGCCGGACGGTCCCCCGTCCGCGCCGGGGCGGTCCCCGACGCCTGGTGGGCGAGGAGGGCCACCGTGGTGAGGGCCGCCGCGGTGAGCCCGGTGACGAATCCTGCGCTGCTGCCGGCCACGAACGCCCACCTCCGCGTCGTACGTCTGAAATATCGCGTCATGCACTCGGGATATCCCGAATGCTCGATATGTCGGAATATTCGGTGACGGTAGGTGACCGTAGCAGCCGGGGGGACCTCGGACCGGGCGGGCGTGCGGGGGGCGCGGGAGCCGTAGGCTGTTTGCGTGCTCTTGCTCGCTCTTGATACCGCCACCCCCGCCGTCACCGTCGCCCTCCACGACGGCCGGGACGTCATCGCCTCGTCGAGCCAGGTGGACGCGCGCCGGCACGGCGAGCTGCTGCTGCCCGCCGTCGACCGTGTGCTCGGCGAGGCCGGGCTGAAGCTGGAGGCCGTCACCGGGATCGTCGTGGGCATCGGTCCCGGCCCGTACACCGGGCTGCGCGTCGGGCTGACGACCGCCGACACCTTCGGGCTCGCGCTCGGCGTTCCGGTGCACGGCGTGTGCACGCTGGACGGGCTCGCCCACGCGGCCGGGCTCCGGGAGCCCTTCGTCGTGGCGACCGACGCCCGGCGCAAGGAGGTCTACTGGGCGCGGTACGCCGACTCGCGCACCCGGCTCACCGACCCCGCCGTCGACCGGCCCGCCGACATCGCCGCCGAGGTCCGGGGCCTGCCCGCGGTCGGCGCGGGAGCGCTGCTCTACCCGGACGACTTCCCGGTCGCCCGCGAGCCCGAGCACGTCTCGGCGGCGGCCCTCGCGGAGCTGGCCGCCGAGCGGCTGGCCGCGGGCGGGGAACTGCCCGCGCCCCGGCCGCTGTACCTGCGCCGGCCGGACGCCCAGGTGCCGAAGAACTACAAGGTGGTCACCCCCAAGTGACCGGACCCGCACCCGAGACCCCCGTGCTGCGTGAGATGCGCTGGTGGGACATCGACCCCGTGCTGGAGCTGGAGAGGGCCCTGTTCCCCGAGGACGCCTGGTCGCGGGGGATGTTCTGGTCGGAACTGGCGCACGCCCGGGGCCCCGAGGCGACCCGGCGGTACGTCGTCGCCGAGCGGGACGGCCGCGTCGTCGGGTACGCCGGGCTGGCCACCGCCGGCGACATCGGCGACGTCCAGACCATCGCCGTGGCCCGCGAGCTGTGGGGCAGCGGGCTCGGCGCGCGGCTGCTGACCGAACTGCTGCGGGCCGCGACCGCCTTCGAGTGCACCGAGGTGCTGCTCGAGTGCCGGGTCGACAACGTCCGGGCGCAGAAGCTGTACGAGCGGTTCGGTTTCGAGCCGATCGGCTTCCGGCGCGGCTACTACCAGCCGGGGAACGTGGACGCCCTGGTGATGCGGCTGACCGACCCCTCCCTCTCCCTCCACGGAACGCAAGGAACCGAGATCAATGGCTGACGAACCCCTGGTCCTGGGGATCGAGACCTCCTGCGACGAGACCGGCGTGGGCATCGTCCGCGGCACGACCCTGCTGGCCGACGCCATCGCCTCCAGCGTGGACGAGCACGCCCGCTTCGGCGGCGTCGTCCCCGAGGTGGCGTCACGGGCGCATCTGGAGGCGATGGTGCCGACCATCGACCGCGCGCTGAAGGAGGCGGGGGTCTCGGCGCGGGACCTGGACGGCATCGCGGTCACGGCGGGCCCCGGCCTCGCGGGCGCGCTGCTGGTGGGGGTGTCGGCGGCGAAGGCGTACGCGTACGCGCTGGGCAAGCCGCTCTACGGGGTGAACCACCTCGCCTCGCACATCTGCGTCGACCAGCTGGAGCACGGGCCGCTGCCCGAGCCGACGATGGCGCTGCTGGTGTCCGGCGGCCACTCCTCGCTGCTGCTGTCCGCGGACATCACCTCCGACGTCCGCCCGATGGGCTCCACCATCGACGACGCGGCCGGCGAGGCCTTCGACAAGATCGCCCGGGTGCTGAACCTGGGCTTCCCCGGCGGCCCGGTCATCGACCGGTACGCGCGCGAGGGCGACCCGGCGGCGATCGCGTTCCCGCGCGGTCTGACCGGCCCGCGCGACCCGGCGTACGACTTCTCCTTCTCCGGCCTGAAGACGGCCGTGGCCCGCTGGATCGAGGCCAAGCGGGCGGCGGGGGAGGAGGTGCCGGTGCGGGACGTGGCGGCGTCCTTCCAGGAGGCGGTGGTGGACGTACTCACCCGCAAGGCGGTGCGGGCGTGCAAGGACGAGGGCGTCGACCATCTGATGATCGGCGGCGGCGTGGCGGCCAACTCCCGGCTGCGGGCACTGGCCCAGGAGCGGTGCGAGGCGGCCGGCATCCGGCTGCGGGTGCCGCGCCCCAAGCTGTGCACGGACAACGGCGCGATGGTCGCGGCGCTCGGCGCGGAGATGGTCGCGCGGAACCGGGCGGCGTCGAGCTGGGACCTGTCCGCGGACTCCTCCCTGCCGGTGACGGACCCGCACGTGCCCGGCCACGACCATGTGCACGAGGTGAGCAAGGAGAACCTGTACCCGTGACCGTCGCGCTGATGTGGGAGGCCCGCGCGGTGGAGGGCCGGGGCGCCGAACTCCTGGCCTGGGCCCGGGCCCAGCACCTACCCGGCGCCGGGCCGCTGCGCCGGGAGACCTTCCGGGCGCCGGGGGACCGCGTCCTGGTCATCACCTGGTGGGACGCGCCGTACGACGCCGACCTGCCCGAACTGCCGGAGCCGGACGGGGAGCTGGTGACGCGGGCAGTGCACCGGTGGCGGTTCGAGTCGGTCGGGCGGGACCGAGGGCAGGACTGAGGGCGGGACCGAGGCCGGGTCTTCACGGCCGTTTCGCGCCGAAGGCACTCCGGCTCCCTTGAGTTCGCCTTTCGTCGTGCGCGCATGCGTCACCTGCGTATCGCAGTGACCGGGGACAGGCCAGGACACCCCGAGGTACAGGTCCGCCCGAAGACCCCGAGACCGGGCGCGGCCTGCCGATCGTCAACGCCTCCAACGATCACGCACCGGCACATGGGCACTCGCCGGGACCGGGCATCAAGGGGCACGGCATCGCGATCGGGCAGAACGGCAAGCCGCGCGACGCCGACGTCCAGCTGACCCGGGAACAGCAGCGCGTCGTCGACGACAATCCGAGGGAGATCCGCAAGGCCATCAGAAAGAGCATGGCCGCTCACAGAATCGCCCGTGCCAATGGCTGCTGACCGCTCGGACCTGGAGTCCGCCGTCCTGGGGATCGCCCGTCGCACCGGCGTGGAGCCCGGAGATCTCTCCGATGAGCACGTGCGCTGGGAGGTCTGTCTGCGGGCCATGGAATCACCGGCCGAATGGGGGCCGCTGCGGGAGACGGTCGGGCTGGAGCCCGAACCGTCGGTCGCCGTGTCCGTGGTGCTGCGGATGGTCGAGCGGGTTTCGGCAGCGGAGCGGCTCGGCTGGGCCGAGCGGATCGCCAAACCGGCGCAGAAGCGTGCCTTCGCCGTTCAGCGCGTACGGGACCTGCGGGTCCTCGAACACGTGAGCGGCGAGGTCGGGGCGGCATACGCTCTCGCCGACGACGAGATCAGGCACTGGTCCGACTGGCTTCAGCGGCGCGCCGCCGAGCAGTCGACCTCGACCGGGGTCCTGGAGCAACTGAGCCGGGACGGGCGGACCAAGCGTGTCCGGCACCAGGCCGCCGAACGGTTGCGCGCGCTGCGGCGGCACGGCCGAAGGGGTGACGGACTCACCGCTGTCGGTGGCCGGGCGTTCACGTGTTGGCCACAGGGACGCCGACCGCCGTCGAATCTGTCGATAGAACTGCCGAATATTGCGACAAGTCGGCGTATTCGGGGGGTCCCCCCGAACGCGCACGGAGATACGATCGCCGCCATGACTCCCGCCGAACCCGCAGAAGCCCCGACGGCAGGGCGGACCGCTCAGACCGCCACGCTTGCCGAAATCGCCCGTGAGGCCGGCGTGTCCGCGCCGACTGTTTCGAAGGTGCTCAACGGGCGGGCCGACGTCGCCCCGGCCACCCGCAGCCGGGTCGAGGAGCTGCTGCGCTCGCACGGGTACCGGCGGCGCCGGGCCGAGGCCTCCCGGTCGCCGCTCATCGACCTCGTCTTCCACGAACTGGAGAGCGCCTGGGCGATGGAGGTCATCCGCGGCGTGGAGAACGTCGCCCGGGACGCCGGACTGAGCGTCGTGCTGTCGGAGAGCGCGGGCCGGCTCACTCCCGGCCGCACCTGGGCCGACCAGGTCGCCGCCCGGCGCCCGCACGGCGTGATCCTCGTGCTGTCGGAGCTGGACGACGCCCAGCGCGCCCTGCTCACCAGCCGCTCGATACCGTTCGTCGTGATGGATCCGGCCGGCGACCCGGGCACCGACGTGCCCTCGATCGGCGCCACCAACTGGCAGGGCGGCCTCGCCGCGACCCGGCACCTGGTGGAGCTGGGCCACCGCAGGATCGGCGCGATCAGCGGACCCTCCCGGATGCTGTGCAGCCGCGCCCGCGTGGACGGCTACCGGGCCGCCCTGGAGACCGCGGGGCTGCCCGTGGACACCGGCCTGATCAGGTCCGGCGACTTCCACCACGAGTCCGGCTACCGGCTCGGCCTGGACCTGCTGCGCCGCCCCGACCGGCCCACCGCCGTCTTCGCCGGCAACGACCTCCAGGCGCTCGGCCTGTACGAGGCCGCCCGCGAGCTGGGGCTGCGCATCCCGGAGGACCTGAGCGTGGTCGGGTTCGACGATCTGCCGGTGGCGCACTGGGTGGGCCCGCCGCTGACGACCGTGCGCCAGCCGCTGACGGAGATGGCCGAGGCGGCGGCCCGGCTGCTGCTGGAGCTGGGGCGGGCCGAGCCGAACGCCTCCGCGGGGGCGACCCGGGTCGAACTGGCGACCAGCCTGGTGGTGCGCAGCAGCACCGCCCCGCCGCCGCGGTGACGGCCATGGCCGAAAAGTGACCCATTGACGGGCGGTGCGGCGGGGCCGAGACTCTCCGAGGTCCTTTCGGTTGCACCATCGAATGTTTCGGAGGCGCCCGCCCGCCGCCCACGGTGACCCTGGGCTGAGGGCGGCCCCGGGACGGGACGAGAACCGCCTTCGCACCGCCCTCGCACCGGCCGTCGAATGAAGTTGAATATGAGATTTTCCGAAGAAAAGACGGCCCGGCATCCCCGCCCGTAATAATTCGGACTTACGTTCCTCATGTGAAGGGACGTGACGAACACGGGGGCGAGGGCGGGACGGTGGGCCGGCGGCCGGGACTCCTGAAGGCCGCCGGCCTCTCCCTGGCCGGCGTGCTGGTGCTGGGCGCCGCGGCCGGCGGCTGGATCTACTGGCGGCTCAACGACAACATCACCAGCGTCGACATCAACAGCGCCCTCGGCGACGACCGTCCGCCGAGGCCCGTGATCACGCCGGCCGCGACCTCCTCGGCCACCCCCTCGCCGGTCCCCGGCGAGGCCCTGAACATCCTGGTGCTGGGTTCCGACTCCCGCAGCGGCGCCGAGAACCGGGCCCTCGGCGGCGGCGACAGCACCGGCGCGCGCTCCGACACGGCGATGGTCGTGCACCTCGACCCCGGACGCACCGGGGCGACCGTCGTCAGCATCCCCCGCGACACCCTGGTCACCCGCCCGTCCTGCCCGCTGGAGTCCGGCGGGGCGACGCGGCCGGCCCAGCACGCGATGTTCAACAGCGCCTACGCGGTGGGCGGCCCGGTGTGCGCGGTGAAGACCGTCGAGACGATGACCGGCGTCCGCATGGACCACTACATCGAGATCGACTTCGCGGGGTTCGCCCGGCTGGTCGACTCCCTCGGCGGCGTCACCGTCACCCTCGACCGGGCGATCGACGACGACCTGAGCCACCTGCACCTCGACGCGGGCACGCACCGCCTGGACGGCGAGCAGGCGCTCGGCCTCGCCCGCACCCGGCACGGCATCGGCGACGGCAGCGACCTGGGCCGCATAGGCCTCCAGCACCGGCTGGTGCGGGCCCTGCTGGAGCAGATCGCCGCGACCAGCCTGTTCACCGACCCGGCCCGGCTCTACCAGGTCGCCGACGCGGTCACCGGCAGCCTCACCACCGACACCGGCCTGGACTCGCTGGGCGAGCTGGTGGGCCTCGGGGAGAGTCTGCGGGATCTGCCGGCGCAGGCCGTGGAGACGGTGACGATGCCGGTGGTCCCGGCGCCCTGGGACGCCAACCGGGTGGTGGCGGACGAGCCGGAGGCGGGGGAGCTGTGGGAGGCGCTGCGGTAGGGGTTGGAGGGGGCCGCGGCGGCACGGCGAGAAAATCCTCGGGGAATTCCGGGGCGGGTGTCGATCCGGGCGTGCCCCGTTCGACGCAGGGGTGAGAGGCGGGGAACGGACCCCGCCCCCACCCTGAAGGAGTCACCATGCCCCGTTTCCTCATGCTCATCGAGCTGGACGAGAACAGCATCGCCCCCGGGGTCCCCAGCCCCGAGGTCCACCGGCGGATGGGAGAACTGCTGGAGGAGATGACCAGGGCCGGCGTGCTGCTCGACACCGCCGGGCTGCAGCCGTCCGCGCAGGGCACCCGGGTCCGCACGGAGGGCGGCCGGATCACCGTCGTCGACGGGCCGTTCACGGAGACCAAGGAGGTCGTCGGCGGCTACGCGTTCCTGCAGTGCAAGGACAAGGCGGAGGCCGTCGAGTGGTCCAGGCGGTTCCTGGCCGCGCACGGCGAGGAGCTGACGTTCCAGCTGGAGGTGCGGGAGGTCGAGGAGGGCTGAGCCTCCGGCGCCCGCCGACCCCGCCCGTGCCCGGCCGCCGTGCCGCCCCGGCCCCGTTGCTCCTTTGCCGGGGCCGTCGTACGGGTGTCGAATGGGGGGCTGTGAGGTCACCGCAGCCGTCACCACGGCCCCCCGACGACGACCCGCCCGGCACGGCCGCCGCCGCTGCGGCCCACGTCCGCCGCAGTGTCGAGGCCGTCTTCCGGATCGAGTCGCCCCGCGTCATCGCCGCCGTCGCCCGTGTGGTCCGGGACGTCGGCATCGCCGAGGAACTGGCCCAGGACGCCCTCGTCGCCGCCCTGGAGCGGTGGCCGCGCGACGGCGTCCCGGACAACCCCGGCGCCTGGCTCACGGCCACCGCCCGCAACCGCGCCGTCGACCTGGTCCGCCGCCGGGAGACCTACGCCCGCAAGCTCACCGAGATGGGCCGCGGCCTGGAGCCCGCGCCGCCGCCGGAGGAGCCCGCCGACCCCGAGGACATCGACGACGACCTGCTGCGGCTGGTCTTCACCGCCTGTCACCCGGTGCTGTCCCCGCAGGCCCGCACCGCGCTCACCCTCCGGCTGCTCGGCGGCCTCACCACCGCCGAGATCGCCCGGGCCTTCCTCGTGCCGGAGCCGACCGTCGCCCAGCGCATCGTGCGCGCCAAACGCACCCTGGCCGCGAAGAACGCCGCCTTCGAGGTGCCGTACGGCCCCGATCGCGAGGCCCGTGTCGGCTCCGTCCTCGACGTGATCTACCTGATCTTCAACGAGGGCTACTCCGCCACCGCCGGCGACGACCTGCTGCGCCCCGGCCTGTGCGAGGACGCCCTGCGCCTGGCCCGCGTGCTGTCCGGCCTGATGCCGAAGGAGCCCGAGGTGCACGGGCTGGCCGCGCTGCTGGAGTTCCAGGCCTCCCGCACCGCCGCCCGCACCGGCCCCGACGGCGCGCCGGTCCTGCTGAAGGACCAGAACCGCGCCCGCTGGAACCGCCTGTTCATCGCGCGCGGCGTCGCCGCCCTGGAACGCGCGGGAGCCACCGCCTCCGGCCCGCCCGGCCCGTACGTCCTCCAGGCCGCCATCGCCGCCTGCCACGCCCACGCGCCCGCCTACGAGGACACCGACTGGGCGCGGATCGCCACCCTCTACGGGATGCTCGCCGCCCGCGCGCCCTCCCCGGTCGTGGAACTGAACCGCGCGGTCGCCGTCTCGATGGCCGAGGGCCCGGCGCGCGGCCTGGAGATCGTCGACGCCCTGACCGCCGAGCCCGCCCTGCGCGGCTACCACCTGCTGCCGAGCATCCGCGGCGACCTGCTGGCCCGCCTCGGCCGTACGGCCCAGGCGCGCGCGGAGTTCGAGCGGGCCGCGGCGCTGGCCGGGAACGAGCGGGAGCGCGAGTGGCTGCGGGCACGCGCGCGTGCGCTGGCGGCCGACCCGGAGGCGCCTACAGGGGCCGCTGGGCCTGCGCGGGGTGCCCCAGGAGCATCGCCGGGGCGCCCGCGACGCGGGTGAGGAACACGGTCGCGGAGTGCGGGCCGTGGCCCTTCGGCAGCACCTTCCTGCGCAGTTCCTCCGGCTCCACGGCCGAACCCCGCTTCTTCACGGTGAGCACGCCGACCTCCCGCTCCCGCAGCAGCGCCTTGAGCCGCTTCACGTTGAAGGGCAGCCGGTCGGTGATCGCGTAGGCGGTCGCGTAGGGGGTGGGGCGCAGTTCGTCGGCGGTGACGTAGGCGATGGTCTCGTCGATGAGGCCGCCGTCGAGGTCCTCGGCCGCCTCGGCGACCAGGTGGGCGCGGACGACGGCGCCGTCGGGCTCGTAGAGGTAGCGGCCGACGGGGCGCACGGGCGGGTCGGGCAGGGCGCGGGAGCGCAGGGAGCGCGGGCCGGGCAGGAGGGTGGCGCGGATCAGCCCCGGCTCGGTGCCGAACCACAGCACCGCCTCCTTCACGTCCCCGCCGTCCGAGATCCACTCCGCCTCGGCGGCGTCGGGGACGGCCTCGTGCGGGATGCCGGGGGCGACCTTCAGCGCGGCGTGCGGGGCAGCGGCGGCGGCCCGGACGGCCCAGGACAGCGGGGGCGAGTAGGCCTCCGGGTCGAAGATCCGCCCACGCCCGCCGCGCCGCGCCGGGTCCACGAACACGGCGTCGTACGGGGCCGTGTCGACCTCGGTGACGTCGGCCTCGCGCACCTCGATCAGGTCGGCGAGCCCCAGCGCCTCGGCGTTGGCCCGCGCCGCCGCGGCCGTCAGCGGGTCCCGGTCGACGGCGAGCACCCGGATGCCCGCCCGCGCGAGGGCGATCGCGTCGCCCCCGATCCCGCAGCACAGGTCGGCGACGGAGGTCACGCCCAGCTCCCTCATCCGGCCCGCCCGGTACGCGGCCACGCTCGCCCGCGTCGACTGCTCCACCCCGTTGGGCGTGAAGAACATCCGCCCGGCGTCCTCCGCCCCGAACTTCGCCGCCGCCCGCTGCCGCAGCCGCGCCTGCCCGAGCGCCGCCGACACCAGCTCGGCGGGGTGCTCGCGCCGCAGCCGGGTGGCGACGGCGAGTTCCTGTGCGGGGTCCGTGCCGCGCACCTCGTCGAGGAGGGCACGGCCTTCGGGGGTCAGCAGCGGGGCGAGAAGGTCGGTCACCGGGTCATTGTCGGCCAGTCGGTGGATGGTGCGCCTCCGGCGGCGGTGTCGGGCGGGTGCCGGGGGCGGCGGCTGCGAGGATCCGACGGCATGGGAGTAGTCGTACAAAATGACAAAAAGAGGGCACGGCGTACGGCGGTGAGGGCCGCGATCGCCGCCTTCGCCGGCGCGGCCATCGCCGCCGGCTGCGCGCCCGGAGGCGCCGGGGACGCCGAGGTGGGCCCGGCCCCCGCCCCGGGCCGGCAGGCGCCCCTGAAGGCCCCGCCCGCCCGCGCGCTCGACGCCTACGCGGGCCGCCTCCAGGCCGAGCACACGGTCCGCGCGGCCGCCGCCAGGCGCTGGAACCTGAAACGCGTCCCCCTGCGCGCCCCCGCGCCCCCGGCCAGGAAGCCGCTGATCAGGACCCGCGAGGGCTTCGAGGTCGACGACCACCGCGAGCTGAACCTGCCGCCGGTCTTCACCACCGTCCCCACCGACCGCAAGGTCGTCTTCCTCACCATCGACGACGGCGCGGAGAAGGACCCCGAGTTCCTGCGCATGATGCGCGAACTGCGCGTCCCCTACAGCGCCTTCCTCAGCGACTACCTGGTCAAGGAGGACTACGGCTACTTCAAGCGGATGCAGTCCGGCGGCGTCGCCCTGCACAACCACACCCTGCGCCACCCCTACCTGCCCGGACTGTCGTACGCCGAGCAGAAGCGCGAGATCTGCGGCATGCAGGACGTCATCGAGAAGCGCTACGGCAAGCGCCCCGCCCTCTTCCGCCCGCCCTTCGGCAACTACAACCGGGACACCCTGCGCGCCGCCAAGTCCTGCGGCATCACCCACGTCCCCCTCTGGAACGAGGAGGTCTTCGCCGACCGCTGGGACTACCGCGAATGGGACCGCCGGCTGCGCCCGGGCGACATCGTCCTCAGCCACTTCCGGGGCCGCGACGACTGGAAGGGCACCATGCCCGACATGATCCGCCGCTTCCTCGACAAGGTCACGGCCGAGGGCTACGCGGTGGGCCGCCTGGAGGACTACCTGTGAGCCACCGCCGGCGGGCGGCCGTGCTGCTCCTGGCCCTCCTGTGCGGCTGCACCCAGCCCGTCGCCCCCGACGGCCGCCCCGCGCGCGGCGACCACCCGGCGGGCCACCGGCGCCTGCCCCCGGTGGTCGACCACGTCCCCACCCGCGATCCGGTCGTCTTCCTGACCTACGACGACGGCGCGGAGAAGGACCCCCGCTTCGTCGCCATGGTCCGCGAACTGCGGCTGCCCGTCAGCATGTTCCTCACGGACAGCGTCGTGGGCCCGGGCTACGCCCACTTCGCCCGCCTGCGCGCGGTCGGCGCGACCCTCCAGAACCACACCCTCGACCACACCGCCCTGCGCGGCCTGCCCTACGCCGGCCAGCGCGCCGAGATCTGCGGCCAGCAACGCAAACTCCGCGCCCGCTTCGGCGTCCGACCGCACCTCTTCCGCCCGCCGCACGGCGCCTACGACCGCACCACCCTGCGCGCGGCGGCCGACTGCGGCATCACGGCGGTCGTCCTGTGGCGCGCCACGATGCCGTCCGACACCCTGGCCTTCCGCTCCGCCCCGGCCCGCCTCCGCCCCGGCGACGTCGTCACCCTCCCGTCGGCGGACGCCGCGTCCCCGCCCCTGCACGAACGCACCAGATCGCTTCTGCGCGAGATCCGGAGGGCGGGGCTGAGGGTGGCCCGCCTGGAGGACTACGTGAGGTGACACCGAAGGCGGCCTCCGGGTCGACGCGAGCGCGAACGCAGGGCGCCCGGGAAGCCGTCGGTCGCCCGGGAACCCCGCGACGCGCCGCACGGCATTGGCACTCCGCTTGACCGAGTGCTAACCGCAGTCATAGTCTCAGGTCTGGCACTCCCCCCAGGAGAGTGCCAACAACGCGACGGGCAGGTCCGGCACCCGCGACGACGGATCGACCTGGTCGCCACCTCAGACAGTTAACCCCGTGAGATCTCCGAAGGGGGAGGTCGGATCGTGACGACCGCCAGCTCCAAGGTTGCCATCAAGCCGCTCGAGGACCGCATTGTGGTCCAGCCGCTGGACGCCGAGCAGACCACGGCCTCTGGCCTGGTCATTCCGGACACCGCCAAGGAGAAGCCCCAGGAGGGCGTCGTCCTGGCCGTGGGCCCGGGCCGCTTCGAGGACGGCAACCGCCTTCCGCTCGACGTCTCCGTCGGCGACGTCGTGCTCTACAGCAAGTACGGCGGCACCGAGGTGAAGTACAACGGCGAGGAGTACCTCGTCCTCTCGGCCCGCGACGTGCTCGCGATCATCGAGAAGTAGTTCACCCGGCACCACCCGAGGCACCTTTGCTTCCAGCTGCGCCCCTGGCCCCCCGCGACCCATAAGAAGCCGGGCGCCCGGGGCGCAGTTTCTTTACCCCTGACTTTCCGAGAGGGCTCCCGCTGCCATGGCGAAGATCCTGAAGTTCGACGAGGACGCCCGTCGCGCCCTCGAGCGCGGCGTCAACAAGCTCGCCGACACGGTGAAGGTGACGATCGGCCCCAAGGGCCGCAACGTCGTCATCGACAAGAAGTTCGGCGCTCCCACCATCACCAACGACGGTGTCACGATCGCCCGCGAGGTCGAGATCGAGGACCCGTACGAGAACCTCGGCGCCCAGCTCGTCAAGGAGGTGGCGACCAAGACCAACGACATCGCGGGCGACGGCACCACCACCGCCACGGTCCTGGCCCAGGCGCTGGTCCGCGAGGGCCTGAAGAACGTCGCCGCGGGCGCCTCCCCGGCCGCCCTGAAGAAGGGCATCGACGCCGCCGTCAAGGCGGTCTCGGACGACCTGCTCGCCTCGGCCCGCCCGATCGACGAGAAGTCCGACATCGCCGCCGTGGCCGCGCTGTCCGCCCAGGACCAGCAGGTCGGCGAGCTGATCGCCGAGGCGATGGACAAGGTCGGCAAGGACGGCGTCATCACCGTCGAGGAGTCCAACACCTTCGGTCTGGAGCTGGACTTCACCGAGGGCATGGCCTTCGACAAGGGCTACCTGTCGCCGTACTTCGTGACGGACCAGGAGCGCATGGAGGCCGTCCTCGACGAGCCGTACATCCTCATCCACCAGGGCAAGATCTCCGCCATCGCGGACCTCCTGCCGCTGCTGGAGAAGATCATCCAGACGAACGCCTCCAAGCCGCTGCTGATCATCGCCGAGGACGTCGAGGGCGAGGCCCTCTCCACCCTCGTGGTGAACAAGATCCGCGGCACCTTCAACGCCACCGCCGTCAAGGCCCCCGGCTTCGGCGACCGCCGCAAGGCGATGCTGCAGGACATGGCGGTCCTCACCGGCGCCACGGTCATCTCCGAGGAGGTCGGCCTCAAGCTCGACCAGGTCGGTCTGGACGTGCTCGGCACCGCCCGCCGCGTCACCGTCACCAAGGACGACACCACGATCGTCGACGGCGCCGGCAAGTCCGAGGACGTGCAGGGCCGCGTCGCGCAGATCAAGGCCGAGATCGAGAACACCGACTCCGACTGGGACCGCGAGAAGCTCCAGGAGCGCCTCGCGAAGCTGGCCGGCGGCGTGTGCGTGATCAAGGTCGGCGCCGCCACCGAGGTGGAGCTGAAGGAGAAGAAGCACCGTCTGGAGGACGCCATCTCCGCGACCCGCGCCGCGGTCGAGGAGGGCATCGTCTCCGGTGGCGGTTCCGCGCTGGTCCACGCCGTCAAGATCCTCGAGGGCAACCTCGGCAAGACCGGCGACGAGGCCACCGGCGTCTCCGTGGTCCGCAAGGCGGCCGTCGAGCCGCTGCGCTGGATCGCCGAGAACGCCGGCCTGGAGGGCTACGTCATCACCTCCAAGGTCGCCGAGCTGGACAAGGGCCAGGGCTTCAACGCCGCGACCGGCGAGTACGGCGACCTGATCAAGGCCGGCGTCATCGACCCGGTCAAGGTCACCCGCTCCGCCCTGGAGAACGCCGCCTCCATCGCCTCCCTCCTCCTGACGACCGAGACCCTGGTCGTCGAGAAGAAGGAAGAGGAGCCGGCCGACGCGGGCCACGGCCACAGCCACGGCCACTCGCACTGACGCTCACCGTTCACCGGTAGTGGTGGACGTCGGCCCGGCGCCCCAGGACTCCGGGGGCGCCGGGCTTCGTCATGTCCCGCCGCGCACCGCGCTCTCCGCACGAGCGGCGGCGCGGTTCCCTGTCGGGCGGGTCGCCCCGCGTGACCGCCCGGAGCGGGGGCTGCGCACCGTACCGCTTGGTAGGGCTCTACTGATCTGTCAGCTTGGTCGAGAACCCCCTGCTCGTCGCGGCGAGCAGGCGCGAGGCCCGCCACGGAGACATGGCGGGCCTCTGCTCTTGCCGGGTGTCTCAGACCCACTCCTTGGGCCGGCGCACCTCCCTGCCGTTGCCCAGCGGCACGGGGTCGGGCAACTGCGAGTCCCGAGCGGCGCCCGCCCGGATCGGCTTCATGAACGACGGCTCGACCTGTCGCAACCACCGGCTCGGCCGGTCGAACGGGTTGAGGATGCCGATGTCCACGCCGAACTCCTCCTTGACCATGCGCAGCGGCTCGCACAGATCGCTGTCATTGCTGACCAGCACGACCAGGTCGCAGTCCTTGCGGAAGGCGTCCCGGAGCATGTGCGCGGCGATGTGGACGTCGGTCCCCTTCTCTTCCGTCTTGATCACCTCGGCCGTGTTCGGGCCGCCCGGCGGCGGCTGCGCCAGGCGCATCCGGGTCGTGGACTGCAGGAACCTGCCGTAGTGGATGGAGGCACAACGGAGTTGACGAATATCCGGCGGCAGGCACGGACGACCGTCCCGGGCTGCGTTCACCCGTACGAATCAACCTGCCGGATTCCGCGGGCCGTTGACGCGGCGGCGGCCTAGTCTGCCGCCACGGAGAGTGATGGTCCGACGGCAAGGGACGGCACGGCATGGACGTGGGTGCGGACTCGGGTGTGGGCGAGGCGGAGCCGGACGCGAGCGCGCTTTTTCTGCGCTGCTTCGGCCGCCAGATGAAGCTGCTGCGCGAAGCGGCCGGGCTCACGCGGGCGCAGTTGGGCGAGCGGGTCGGGTACAGCGAGGCGCAGATCGCGGCCGTGGAACAGGGGAGGCGGATCCCGAAGCCCGAACTCATCGACGCGGTGGACCGGGAGGTCGGGGCACGGGGCGTGCTGGTGGTGATGAAGGAGGAGGTGGACCGGGCCCGGTACCCGACGTTCTTCCGCCGCTACGTACAGCTGGAGGCCGAGGCGGTCGAGCTGCACGCCTACGACAGCCATGTGATCAAGGGCCTGTTGCAGACCGAGGAGTACGCGCGGGCGGTCTTCTCCATGTGGCGCCCGCTGCTGGACGAGGAGGTCGTGGAACAGCGTGTCGCCGCGCGCATGGAGCGCAAGCGGCTCTTCGAGCGGCGCCCCGCACCGCTGCTCAGCTTCGTCATCGAGGAGCACGTCCTGCGCCGGCTCCTCGGCGGACGCGAGGTCCTCCGCGGTCAGCTGGAACAACTCCTCGTGTACGGGCACCAGCGCAACGTCGAGCTGCAGATCATGCCGACGGACCGCGAGGAACATGCGGGACTCGGCGGGCCCTTCACATTGATCCACTCGGAGAAGCAGCGCAGGATGGCCTACGCGGAGGTGCAGGGGCTGAGTTCCTTGCACACGGAACCGAAGAAGGTCAGCTCGCTGGAAGCGACGTACGGCGTTCTCAGGGCGCAGGCGTTGACTCCCCGGGAGTCCTTGGCCTTCGTCGAGAAGCTGTTGGGAGAGCTATGAAGGCAAGCAGCCCCGAGTCTGCCGCTGACGAGCTGAGTTGGTTCAAGAGCAGTTACAGCGCGGGTGACGGCGGCGACTGCGTCGAGGTCGCGGACGCCGGTACGGCCGTCCTGGTCAGGGACTCCAAGCAGCCGGAGAGGGCGCTTCTTTCCGTCGGCGTCGACGGATGGACCGCGTTCGTCAGGATGGCCGCGCGCGGCTGACACGACGATGGAGGGGCGGACGGCGACCAGCCGCCCGCCCCTCGACGTCCACCGAGGACACAGGGGACCCTTGCCGACGTCACCCGGCGAAGAAGCCCGCAAGGGAGGACGCGAGTGCTTCGGGGGCTTCTTCGGCCACATGGTGGCCGGCATCGATGCCGTGGCCGCGTACGTCCGGGGCCCACTGGCGCCAGATCTTCACCGGGTCGCCGTACAGGTCCTCGAGGTCGTCGCGGAGCGACCAGAGGATCAGTGCCGGGCACCGGATCCGTGTCCCGGCGGCGCGGTCCTCCTCCTCGTGCCGCCGGTCAATGGTGAGGCCGGCCCGGTAGTCCTCCAGCATCGCCCGCACCACGGCGGGATTTCTCGTCGCCGTGCGCCACTCGTCGTAATTCTCCTGCCCCATGCTCCGGGGATCGCCGTGGTACCAGCTGTCCGGATCGGCGTTGATGACCCGCTCGGGGATGTCCGGCTGGGCGAAGAAGAACCAGTGCCACCACTGCGTGGCGAACTCGGCCGTGATGCGGGACAGGTGTTCCGTGAGAGGCAGACAGTCGATCAGCGCCACCCGCGAGACGGCGTCGGGGCGGTCGAGCGCGAGACGCAGCGCGACACTGCCTCCGCGGTCGTGCCCGGCGAGCGCGAACCGGGCATGGCCCAGGGAGCGCATCACCTCGACCACGTCGCCGGCGACGGCCCGCTTGGAGTACCCCGCATGGTCCGCGGTGGGCGCCGGACCCGTGGACCGGCCGTACCCCCGAAGATCGGGACAGACGACGGTGAAACCGCGCCGGACGAGCAGCGGAGCGACGCGATGCCAGGTCGCGGACGTCCGGGGATGACCGTGCAGCAGCACCACCGGCGGTCCTTCCCCACCGTGGCGAACGAAGATCGACGCCCCATCGACGGCAACCCGATCGGTCTCGAAGCCCTCGAACACAGCCCGACCCTCCCCACCCTCACCGGCACAGCGCCCACGGCACCCATCGGCCCGGGACAAGCCCTCCACTCCTGCTGCCCCGCGAGGTGCCGTGGACACCACTTCCCGATGCGCGACGGCGACCCACTGCCGGCGGGCCGGGGCCGGTGGCCTGCCCCGGTTTCCGCCCCTCTCCTATCGCTCCAGCCCTTCCAAAGCCCCCAGTTGGCCCATCAGCCCCAGCCGGTCGTACTCCCACCACGCCTCGGTGATCAGGCCGTCGCCGGCGCAGCGGAAGATGGTCGTGCCGGTCATGGTGGCGTCGCGGCCCGTGGGCGGGATGCCGAGGAAGTCGCCCTTGTGGGTGCCCTTCCAGAACCAGCGGGCGCACACGCGGTCGCCCTGGGCGATCAGGTCCTCGACGGAGAACGTGAAGTCGAAGGCCGACCGCCAGCCCTCCATCTCGCGCCGCATCGCCTCGCGGCCGACGGTGTCCTGCTCGTTGGCCGGGTCGTGGTCGTGGTAGTGGTCGGCGACCAGGTCGTCCATCGGCGGCAGCTCGCCCGCCGTGGCGATCACCTCGAAGAACCGCCGCACCGTGAGCGCGTAGAGCTGTTCGTCGCGCACCACGTCCAGATCGGTGAACGTGGGCATCTCCTCGCAGAGCGCGACCATCTCCCGGAAGATCCGGTCGGTCTCCGGCAGGTTGGAGTTGCGCATCGCCTCCTCGTACGAGGGGAACTCCACGATCTCGATGAAGTGCGACGCGTCGGACCGGTCCTTTCCGATCACGCTGTGCGTCGCGGTGCGCTTGCCCCTGGTCTGTTCCACCCAGGTGTCCATCAGCCGGTTCATCTCGTCGAACCGGCTGGTCTTGCAGTCGATGACCTGTACGAATGTCATGGTGCCGCCTCCGGCCCCCCTGGGTCCGGTCGAACAGCCCCATTGTCCTACTCCGGGCCCGGCCCGCGACCGCTACTGCGGCCCGTACTTGCGCCCCGTCCGCGACGAGATGCCGCCCAGCAGGCCCCGCGGCACGACCTTCACCACGCCCATCAGCGCCTTGTACCGCGGGTCGGGAATCGACACCGTCTTCCCGCGCGCCAGATCCGCCAGCGCCGCGGCGACGAGCTTGTCGGCGTCCAGCCACATCCAGCCCGGGATGTTGTCCGTGCCCATCCCGGCCCGCCGGTGGAACTCCGTGCGCACGAAGCCCGGGCACAGCGCCATCAGCCGCACTCCGCTGCCCGCCAGGTCCCGCGCCACGCCCTGGGTGAACTGCACGACCCACGCCTTCGACGCCCCGTACGTGCCGCGCGGCACGAACGCCGCGACCGAGGCGACGTTCACCACCCCGCCGCGCCCCCGCTCGCGCATCGCCTCCGCCGCCGCCGAGGTCAGCCGCAGCACCGCCTCGCAGTGCACCTTCAGCATCCGCAGCTCGTCGGCCATGGTCACGTCGAGGAAACGGCCCTTGTTGCCGAAGCCCGCGTTGTTGATCAGCAGGTCGACCGGGCTGCGGCGGTCGCCCAGCCGGGCCGCCACCGCCTCGATGCCCTCGTCCGTGGCCAGGTCCGCGGTCAGCACCTCCGCCTCGACGCCGTGCCGGTCGTGCAGCTCGGTGGCCTGCTCGCGCAGCCGCTTGGTGTCCCTGGCCACCAGCACCAGGTCGTGCCCGTCAGCCGCGAGCCGCCGTGCGAAGGCGGCGCCGATCCCCGCGGTCGATCCCGTAATCAGAGCCGTTGTCATGGGCCAAGGGTAGTGACCGGGGTCTCGTAGGCTCGAGGGGTGATCGAAGCCCGTCATCTCCGTGTGCTGCGCGCCGTCGCCGCGACCGGTTCCTTCTCGGCGGCCGGACGCGAGCTGGGCTGCACCCAGCCCGCCGTCAGCCAGCAGATGAAGGCCCTGGAGGCGTCCGTCGGCACCCCGCTGCTCGTCCGTACCGGCCGCGAGATGCGCCTCACCCAGGCGGGCGAGGCCCTCGTGCGGCACGCCTCCGGCATCCTCGCCGGGCTCACCGCCGCCGAGGAGGAGGTCGCCGCCATCGCCGGGCTGCGCGCCGGCCGGGTGCGGCTGGTGTCCTTCCCCAGCGGCAGCTCCACGCTGGTGCCGGCCGCGCTCGCCGCCCTGCGCGCCGCGCACCCCGGAACCCGGGTCTCGCTGGAGGAGGCCGAACCGCCCGCGTCGGTGACGATGCTGCGGGACGGGGACTGCGACATCGCGCTCGCGTTCCGCTACGAGGGCGCGGGCGGCGCGCCGGGCGCGCCGGGCGCGGGGGAGACCGCTGCGGACGAGTGGGAGGACCTCGTCGTACGGCCGCTGCTCGTCGACCGGCTGGTGGGGATGGTGCCCGAACGGCACCCGCTCGCCGAGGCCGGGACCGTGGCCATCGGGGAACTCGCAGGCGAGCCGTGGATCGCCGGCTGCCCGCGCTGCCGCGGCCAGTTGGTGGAGGTGTGCGCACGCGCGGGGTTCACGCCCCGCATCGACTTCGCGACCGACGACTACCCGGCGGTCGTCGGACTGGTGGGCGCGGGACTCGGGGTGGCCGTGCTGCCCCAGCTCGCCGTCGAGTCGGTACGGCCGCGCGGGGCGCGTGCGCTCACGCTGGAACCGGCCGTACGGCGGGAGATCGTCGCCCTCACCCTGCCCGACCTGGCCCGGGTGCCGGCGGTCGCGGCCACCCTGGACGAGCTGGCGCGGGCCGCCGCGCGCTGACCGGCGTCGGCTGTGTCATCGGGGCCGTCCTGATCGTGTGTGGTTCACCGTGCGTGGTTTCACCGTGCCCGGTTCAGTGCGTGGTTCGCGTGCGTTCGCGTGCGTGGTCCACCGTCCGTCGTCGGCTGTCCGACGGCGAGGTGGCCCGTCCTGTGCTGCGCGCGGTCGACGTGTTCCGCCGTGCCGGCGTCCGGCGTCGATGCGCAAAGTCGATGCGCAAAGTCGATTCGGGAAGGTGATGCGGGAAGTTGATGCAGAAACGTTCCTTCAGTCGTTCGAGGCGGCTGTTCCCCCGGTGGGCGACGCCGACACCAGACGGTGCCTGGCCCGCCCCATGAGCTCCTCGCGCTCGTCCTCGGTCAGCCCGCCCCAGACGCCGTACGGCTCGCGCACCGCCAGCGCGTGCGCGGCGCACTGCGCGCGGACCGGGCACCTCATGCAGACCTCTTTGGCCGAGTTCTCGCGAGCGCTCCGAGCCGCCCCGCGCTCGCCCTCCGGATGGAAGAAGAGCGAGCTGTCCACCCCGCGGCACGCAGCCAGGAGCTGCCAGTCCCACAGGTCCGCGTTCGGTCCGGGAAGGCGGGAGAAATCTGCCATTGCGTGACCCCTTGCAGCCGTGCTGAGCGGATACGGTGCCCACGACCGTACAACTACGATCTAAGGAGATGAAAATATGACTCATTGCGAATCTAGCCTCAGACACCAGTGGATGGGAAGAAATGGGTCTGAATGGGGCATGGGTTGTGATGAAAGGTTGAGGGTCCGATGCGCGTGTCTGCACCGTGTGCGGCCCCTCACGTAGAGTGCCGAAGACGGTGTACAGCCCCGTAACTCTTTCGAGTGACCGTCGTTGAGAGTGCGGAGGCGGTTGAGAACTCAAACGCTCGGGCAGCCGTCCGAGCCGGTCGACCGCACAGGTGACGATTCCGTACCAGCCTGGAGGCTCAAGGTGACGCGCATCAGCTGCGGAGGGCGGCCATGACTTCCGTCCTCGTCTGCGACGACTCCCCGCTTGCCCGAGAGGCGCTCCGTCGCGCGGTCGCGACCGTGCCCGGCGTCGAGCGTGTGACGACGGCGGCCAACGGCGAGGAAGTCCTCCGCCGCTGGGGCGCCGACCGGTCCGACCTCATCCTGATGGACGTGCGCATGCCCGGACTGGGCGGCGTCGAGACCGTGCGGCGCCTGCTGTCCGCCGACCCCGGCGCCCGCATCATCATGCTCACCGTCGCCGAGGACCTGGACGGCGTGGCCCTTGCGGTGGCCGCCGGCGCCCGCGGCTACCTGCACAAGGACGCCTCGCGCGCCGAGCTGCGCGCCACGGTGACGCAGGCGCTCGCCGACCCGACCTGGCGGCTCGCCCCGCGCCGGCTGCGCTCCGCCGAGATGGGCGCCGCCCCGACGCTCACCGCGCGGGAGATCCAGGTGCTGGAGGGCATGAGCCACGGCCGCTCCAACGCCGAGATCGGCCGTGAGCTGTTCCTCTCCGAGGACACCGTCAAGACCCACGCCCGCCGCCTCTTCAAGAAGCTCGGCGCCTCGGACCGTGCGCACGCGGTGGCGCTCGGCTTCCGGTGGGGCCTGGTGCGCTGAGGGCCGTCGCCCGGATCATGCCGCGGACACGGGGTCCGGTCCGACATTCCCCTCCGCCTTGCGGCTGCACACCGGGTCCCGCTCGCCGGGGCCGGTAGGGAGCCCGGCTCCCGCGGCCCGCTCCGGAAGGGAGCCGAGGCTCCCGCGCCCGTTCCGGACGGAATCGGAGCCCCACGGCCCGCTCCGGACGAACGGCACGGCGCCGGCCGGCCGTAGGACGCGGGCCGCGCCCCAGGTGGGGCGCGGTCTTGGGTGGCCCGTGCCAGGGTCCGTCGGGTACCCGCTGCTCGTTTCGCGGCGGATGCCGCATCCTTGAGGTGTGGAGTTCCTCGGGGACGAGTCGGTCGAGCGGAAGGGGAGGGCGCAGGGGATGAGTTCCGGCGCACCTGCTCATAACGCTTCGGTGCACAACAACGGAGGCGGTGCCGCGGAGCAGTCGGCCGCAGGGCACCATGGGCCGATGCGTGACGACGAGGCGGCGGCCACGGCCCCAGGCCCTTTCGGCGCGCTCGTCCACCGCGCGGTCGACGGAGACGAGCAGGCGACGCACGACCTGCTCGCCCATGTCCATCCCCTGGCGCTGCGCTACTGCCGTACACGCCTGTCCCGGCTCCCCGGCGACGCGCGCCACTTCGTCGAGGACCTCGCCCAGGAGGTCTGCGTCGCCGTCCTCCTCGCCCTGCCGCGCTACCGGGACACCGGGCGCCCCTTCGAGGCGTTCGTCTTCGCGATCGCCGCGCACAAGGTGGCCGACCTCCAGCGGGCGGCGATGCGGCACCCGGGCTCCACGGCGGTGCCCTCGGACGAGATGCCGGAGCGGCCCGACGACTCGCTGGGCCCCGAGGAGCGGGCGCTGCTCAGCAGCGACGCCGAATGGGCCAAGAAACTGCTGGCCAACCTCCCCGAGAACCAGCGCGAGCTGCTGCTGCTGCGCATCGCGGTGGGCCTCACGGCCGAGGAGACGGGCCAGATGTTGGGAATGTCACCCGGGGCCGTGCGGGTTGCACAGCACAGGGCGCTGAGCCGGCTGCGCGCGCTGGCCGAACAGTAGGAAGACGGCGGCGATGCGCCGGGTTCGCCCGGTCCGCCGGACGAACGGACCGAGCCGTCGTACGAACACACGAAGGCGGACGCCGCCCGCGACCGTGGAATGGGACACCTCCGCTTCCCGTTAGCATGGGCGTCCGCACCGAGCAAGGCCATTTGGGGAAGGTGTCATGACTGCCAACGTCGACGGAGTGCCCGACAAATTCGCGACCCTCGGGCTGACCTACGACGACGTGCTGCTGCTGCCGGGCCCGTCGGACATGGCACCCGACGAGATCGACACCGCCTCGTACGTCTCCAAGAACGTGCGGGTGAACATCCCGCTGCTGTCCGCCGCCATGGACAAGGTCACCGAGTCGCGCATGGCGATCGCGATGGCCCGCCAGGGCGGCGTCGGCGTCCTGCACCGCAACCTGTCCATCGAGGACCAGGCCAACCAGGTCGACCTGGTGAAGCGGTCCGAGTCAGGCATGGTCACCGACCCGATCACCATCCACCCCGACGCCACGCTCGCCGAGGCGGACGCGCTGTGCGCCAAGTTCCGCATCAGCGGCGTCCCGGTCACCGACGGCGACAAGAAGCTGCTCGGCATCGTCACCAACCGCGACATGGCCTTCGAGACCGACCGCACCCGCCGGGTGCGCGAGGTCATGACGCCGATGCCGCTGGTCACCGGCAAGGTCGGGATCTCCGGCACGGACGCCGTGGAACTGCTGCGCAAGCACAAGATCGAGAAGCTGCCGCTGGTCGACGACGACGGCGTCCTCAAGGGCCTGATCACGGTCAAGGACTTCGTCAAGGCCGAGAAGTACCCGAACGCCGCCAAGGACGCCGAGGGCCGCCTCATCGTCGGCGCGGCGGTCGGCGTGGCCGGCGACGCCTACGAGCGCGCCCAGGCACTGATCGAGGCCGGCGTCGACTTCATCGTCGTGGACACCGCGCACGGCCACTCCCGGCTGGTCGGCGACATGGTCGCCAAGATCAAGTCCAACTCCGCCGGCGTCGACGTCATCGGCGGCAACGTCGCCACCCGCGACGGCGCCCAGGCCCTGGTCGACGCGGGCGCGGACGGCATCAAGGTGGGCGTGGGCCCCGGCTCGATCTGCACGACCCGCGTGGTCGCCGGCGTCGGCGTCCCCCAGGTCACCGCCATCTACGAGGCCGCCCTCGCCGCCCGCGCGGCCGGCGTCCCGGTGATCGGCGACGGTGGTCTGCAGTACTCCGGCGACATCGCCAAGGCCCTCGTCGCGGGCGCCGACACGGTGATGCTCGGCTCCCTGCTCGCGGGCTGCGAGGAGTCGCCGGGCGAGCTGATGTTCATCAACGGCAAGCAGTTCAAGTCGTACCGCGGCATGGGCTCGCTCGGGGCCATGCAGTCCCGCGGCGACCGCAAGTCGTTCTCCAAGGACCGCTACTTCCAGGAGGGCGTCGCCTCCGACGAGCAGCTCGTCCCCGAGGGCATCGAGGGCCAGGTGCCCTACCGCGGCCCGCTCTCCTCGGTCGTCCATCAGCTGGTCGGCGGTCTGCGCCAGTCGATGTTCTACGTCGGCGGCCGGACCGTGCCGGAGCTGCAGGCGAACGGGCGGTTCGTGCGGATCACCTCCGCGGGCCTGAAGGAGAGCCACCCGCACGACATCCAGATGACCGTAGAGGCGCCGAACTACAGCCGTCACAAGTAACCCGCGCGCGTCGTCAGGGCGGTCCCGGAGGCTCCGGGGCCGCCCTCGCCGTGCCCGTCGGGGATACTGGAAGGCGCTGAAACGCAACAGGAAAGGCCACAGACGTGACTGAGATCGAGATCGGGCGCGGCAAGCGCGGCCGCCGGGCGTACGCCTTCGACGACATCGCCGTCGTCCCCAGCCGCCGTACGCGGGACCCGAAGGAGGTCTCGATCGCCTGGCAGATCGACGCCTACCGATTCGAGCTGCCCTTCCTGGCCGCTCCCATGGACTCGGTCGTCTCCCCGGCCACCGCGATCCGCATCGGCGAGCTGGGCGGCCTCGGCGTCCTGAACCTCGAGGGCCTGTGGACGCGCTACGAGGACCCGCAGCCGCTCCTGGACGAGATCGCCGAGCTGCCCGCCGAGGCCGCCACCCGCCGTCTCCAGGAGGTCTACGCGGCCCCGATCAAGGAAGAGCTGATCGGGCAGCGGCTCAAGGAGGTGCGCGACGCGGGCGTGGTCACCGCCGCCGCGCTCTCCCCGCAGCGCACCGCGCAGTTCTCCAAGGCCGTGGTGGACGCGGGCGTGGACATCTTCGTCATCCGCGGCACCACCGTCTCGGCGGAGCACGTCTCGTCCTCGCACGAGCCGCTGAACCTGAAGCAGTTCATCTACGAGCTGGACGTCCCGGTGATCGTCGGCGGCTGCGCCACCTACACCGCCGCCCTGCACCTGATGCGCACCGGCGCGGCCGGCGTCCTGGTCGGCTTCGGCGGCGGCGCGGCGCACACCACGCGCAATGTGCTCGGCATCCAGGTCCCGATGGCGACGGCGGTGGCGGACGTGGCTGCGGCCCGCCGGGACTACATGGACGAGTCGGGCGGCCGGTACGTGCACGTCATCGCGGACGGCGGGGTCGGCTGGTCCGGCGACCTGCCCAAGGCGATCGCCTGCGGCGCCGACGCGGTGATGATGGGCTCCCCGCTGGCCCGCGGCACCGACGCGCCGGGCCGGGGCCACCACTGGGGCATGGAGGCCGTCAACGAGGAGCTGCCGCGCGGCAAGAAGGTCGACCTCGGCACGGTCGGCACGATCGAGGAGATCCTCACCGGCCCGTCGCACACCCCGGACGGCTCGATGAACTTCTTCGGCGCCCTGCGCCGCGCCATGGCCACCACGGGCTACAGCGAGCTGAAGGAGTTCCAGCGCGTCGAGGTGACGGTGGCGGACTCGGTGCACCGGCGCTGACCCCGGAGCACCCGGGAAGCACCCAGGACATGCGCAAGGCCCTCGTTCCCGGCCCGGGGAACGAGGGCCTTGCGCATGCCGGCGCGCGCTGGTTACGCGGCGGCCTTCTTGGCGCCGGAGAACGCGGCGACCGCGCCGATGGCGAAGAACAGGAAGGACATCGCGTCCGCGGACTCCTTCCAGGCCTCGGTCAGGATGTCGAAGTGCTCGGTGAACATGGTCGTCGCGGAGACGCCCGCCAGGTCGCCGGCGATCATCGAGATGCCGATGAGCTGGCCCAGGTAGACGGCGCCGAGCGACAGCAGGGCGCTCACCACGGGCAGCACCGGGTTGGCCCCGCCGACCTTGCCGGCTCCGAAGCCGACGAGGAAGCCGACGCCGACCGCCGCGTAGCCGATCTCGTACTCGGTGGCGCCGACGATGGCGCCGTAGATCCCGGCCGTGACCAGGGCGACCACGACGGCGGTGACCACGCCGAGGGCGACGTTGCCGCGGGCGGGCGGGGCCGGCGGCAGCTGGCCGAACGGGTTGCCGTCGGCGGGCTGGGCCTGCTGCTGGGCGAACGGGTTGCCGTCGGTGGGCTGCGGCGGTATTGGCTGGGTCATGACAGGGTTCCCCCGAGAAATGGTGAACGAGCGGTGGTGCGCGCACGGTGTGTGCGCGAAGACGCCGAACAGTAGCAGGCGCCTCCGACAGGCGTGCCAGTCCAATTCCGGGGCACCGCGCGCGGCGGGTCACAGGCGGTGGGCGGCGCCCGTCGGGGTCGCGCCCCGGGTGTCCAGGAGCAGCTGCGCCTTCACGGACAGGCCCTGGAGGTCGTAGGTGCGGTGCTGCTGCAGAAGGATCGTCAGATCGGCGTCGGCCGCGGCCTCGTAGAGGGAGTCGGCGCGCGGGACCGGGCGGTCCAGGACGCTCCAGGACGGGATGTAGGGGTCGTGGTAGCTGACGGCCGCGCCCAGTTCCATCAGGCGGACGGCGATCTCCTGGGCGGGAGTGCCCTGCTGGTCGGCCAGGTCGGGCTTGTAGGTGACGCCGAGGAGCAGCACGCGCGCGCCGCGGGCCGACTTGCCGTGCTCGTTGAGCAGCGCCGCCGCGCGCTGGACGACGTAGCGGGGCATCTGCTCGTTGACCTGCCGGGCCAGTTCCACCATGCGCAGTCCGCGGCCCGCGCGGCCGGTGAGGTCCTGCGGGAGGGAGTGGCCGCCGACGCCGGGGCCGGGGCGGAAGGCCTGGAAGCCGAACGGCTTGGTCTCCGCGCAGCGGATGACGTCCCACAGGTCGACCCCCAGGTCGGCGCAGAGGACGGCCATCTCGTTGACGAGGGCGATGTTGACGTGCCGGTAGTTGGTCTCCAGCAGCTGCACGGTCTCCGCCTCCCGCGGTCCACGCGCGCGTACCACCTTGTCGGTGAGCCGGCCGTAGAAGGCGGCGGCCGACTCGGTGCAGGCGGGGGTGAGGCCGCCGATGACCTTGGGCGTGTTGGCCGGGGTGAAGTCGCGGTTGCCCGGGTCCACCCGGCTGGGGGAGTAGGCGAGGTGGAAGTCGCGGCCCGCGCGGAGGCCGGAGCCCTTCTCCAGCAGGGGGCGCAGGAACTCCTCGGTGGTGCCCGGGTACACCGGCGACTCCAGGATGACCGTGGTGTGCGGGCGCAGCCGGGCGGCCAGGGTGCGGGCGGCGGTCTCCACCTGGCCGAGGTCCAGCCCGCCGGTGGGGGTGCGGGGCGTCGGTGCGCAGATCACGGCGGTGCGCACCCGGCCGAGGTCGGCGGGGCCGGCGGCGTGCCGGAAGCCGCCCGAGACCATCCGGCGCAGTTCGGCGGGGCTGAGCGACCCGGGCTCGGGGCCGGTCTTGAAGCCGACGGTGGGGATGCCGGCGGCGACGGCGGCCTGGGCCAGCGGCAGGCCGAGCGGGCCGAGTCCGATGACGGCGAGATCTGCGGGCATGGCGTGGGCCGTCCTTCCCAGTAACCGAAGCGGGACAGGTGCGCAAGCCCTGTGGACAGTTCGGGCGAGCGCAATGTCAGACTAGGAGTAAATATGACCGATATGCGGGATTGATGGCGCGCGTTTCCGTGGAGTTGTCCACAGGCTGGGGGTGCGTGGTGGCCGAAGTCGGGCAACCCGGTGAGAATCTGGGCATGGGGATACGGGCCGGGCGATGAGCGGGAGGCAGCTGTGAGGACAGGGACACTGGGACCGGAGCAGCGCGCCGAGTCGCTGGCGGCGATGGCCGAGCGGGAGCTGGACGTCCTGGTCGTGGGCGGCGGCGTGGTCGGCGCCGGCACCGCCCTCGACGCCGTGACCCGCGGGCTGTCCACCGGCCTGGTCGAGGCGCGCGACTGGGCGTCGGGCACGTCGAGCAGGTCCAGCAAGCTCGTCCACGGCGGTCTGCGGTATCTGGAGATGCTCGACTTCGCGCTGGTGCGCGAGGCGTTGAAGGAGCGCGGGCTGCTGCTGGAGCGCCTCGCCCCGCACCTGGTGAAGCCGGTGCCGTTCCTGTACCCGTTGCAGCACAAGGGCTGGGAGCGCCTGTACGCCGGGTCGGGCGTCGCCCTCTACGACGCCATGTCGATGGCCCGCGGCCACGGCCGGGGCCTGCCCGTGCACCGGCACCTGAGCCGCCGTCACGCCCTGCGCGTCGCCCCCTGCTTGAAGAAGGACGCCCTGGTCGGCGCACTCCAGTACTACGACGCCCAGATGGACGACGCCCGCTTCGTGGCCACCCTGGTCCGCACGGCCGCCTCCTACGGCGCCCACGCTGCCAACCGCGCGCGGGTGACCGGGTTCCTGCGCGAGGGCGAACGCGTCGTCGGAGCGCGGGTGCAGGACGTCGAGGGCGGCGGGGAGTACGAGATCCACGCCAAGCAGATCGTCAACGCCACCGGCGTGTGGACCGACGACACCCAGGCGATGGTGGGCGAGCGGGGGCAGTTCCACGTCCGGGCGTCCAAGGGCATCCACCTCGTCGTCCCCAAGGACCGCATCCACTCCGGCACCGGACTGATCCTGCGCACCGAGAAGTCCGTGCTCTTCGTCATCCCCTGGGGCCGGCACTGGATCATCGGCACCACCGACACCGACTGGGACCTCGACAAGGCGCACCCGGCCGCGTCCAGCGCCGACATCGACTACCTGCTGGAGCACGTCAACTCCGTGCTCGCGGTGCCGCTCACCCGCGACGACGTGGAGGGCGTCTACGCGGGGCTGCGCCCGCTGCTGGCCGGCGAGTCCGACGCCACCAGCAAGCTCTCGCGCGAGCACACCGTCGCCCACCCGGTGCCGGGGCTGGTCGTGGTGGCGGGCGGCAAGTACACGACGTACCGGGTGATGGCCAAGGACGCGGTGGACGAGGCGGTGCACGGGCTCGACCTGCGCGTCGCCGAGTGCGTCACCGAGGACGTGCCGCTGCTCGGCGCCGAGGGCTACCGGGCGCTGTGGAACGCCCGCGCGCGCATCGCCGCCCGCACCGGGCTGCACGTGGTGCGGGTCGAGCATCTGCTCAACCGCTACGGCTCGATGGCCGAGGAGGTCCTCGAACTCGTCGCCGCCGACTCCTCGCTCGGCGAACCGCTGACGGGCGCCGAGGACTATCTGCGCGCCGAAGTCGTCTACGCCGCCTCGCACGAGGGCGCGCGCCACCTCGACGACGTGCTGACCCGGCGCACCCGCATCTCCATCGAGACCTTCGACCGCGGCACCCGCTGCGCCCGCGAGGCCGCGGAGCTGATGGCGCCCGTCCTCGGCTGGGACGAGGACCAGATCGAGCGCGAGATCCGCCACTACGACAAGCGCGTCGAGGCCGAACGGGAGTCGCAGCGCCAGCCGGACGACCTCACGGCGGACGCGGCCCGCCTGGGGGCGCCGGACATCGTGCCGTTGTAACGGGCGGGGAACGCCGAGGGCACGGGTCGGACCACGGGGGAGTCTTTGACGGCCTTTGTCCGCCATGTCGGTCGACGTCGGCGCCGGACGAGGGCACCCTGGGCGTCGGGCACTTGTCGGGTGAGGGACAATGGAGCCTCTGTCAGGGCGGGTTGCATGAGGGGACGCATGTCGGAGGCGGAGCGGGCGGGGACATCCCGTCAGGACACTCGTCAGGACAACAACGAGCGTCTCCTCGCCGGGCGGTACCGGCTGGGAGCGGTGCTGGGCCGCGGTGGCATGGGCACGGTGTGGCGCGCCGAGGACGAAACCCTCGGCCGGACCGTCGCCGTCAAGGAACTGCGCTTTCCGGCCAACATCGACGAGGAGGAGAAGCGACGGCTCATCACCCGGACCCTGCGCGAGGCCAAGGCCATCGCCCGGATCCGGAACACCAGCGCCGTCACCGTCTTCGACGTGGTCGACGAGGACGACCGGCCGTGGATCGTCATGGAGCTGGTCGAGGGCAAGTCGCTCGCCGAGGTCATCCGCGAGGACGGCCTGCTGGAGCCCAGGCGCGCCGCCGAGGTCGGCCTCGCCGTCCTCGACGTGCTGCGCTCGGCGCACCGCGAGGGCATCCTGCACCGCGACGTGAAGCCGTCGAACGTGCTCATCGCCGACGACGGCCGGGTCGTGCTCACCGACTTCGGCATCGCCCAGGTCGAGGGCGACCCCTCCATCACCTCCACCGGCATGCTCGTCGGCGCCCCCTCGTACATCTCCCCGGAGCGCGCCCGCGGCCACAAGCCCGGCCCCGCGGCCGACCTGTGGTCGCTCGGCGGACTGCTCTACGCGGCCGTCGAGGGCTCCCCGCCGTACGACAAGGGCTCCGCCATCGCCACGCTGACCGCGGTGATGACCGAGCCGCTGGAGGAGCCGAGGAACGCCGGCCCGCTGCGGGACGTCATCTACGGCCTGCTCAACAAGGACCCCGACAAGCGGCTCGACGACGCGGGCGCGCGGGCGCTGCTCAAGGCCGTGATCCAGGCGCCCGACCCGAAGACCGCCCAGCCCGCCGACGCCACCCGCGTCGTCCCGCTGCCTCCGCTGCCGGACGGACCCGCGCGCGGCGGGGGCGCGGCGGGCGGCAAGCGCGGCGACGAGGCGGCCGAACGGCTGCGCGGGGCGCTGCGCTCCGTGCGCAAGGCCGCCGTCGCCGCGGGGGGCGCCGCCGGAGCCAAGTCCGCGAGCGACACGCCCGCCGCCTCCGCGTCCCCGGCCACGGGGGACCCGGCCGTCACGTCGGCCACCGCCCTGGCGTCCGACCCGGGCGCCGGAGCGAACGGCGCCTCGGGCGGCCGGAGTTCCGGCTGGCCCGTGATGACGCCGCCCGACCTGCCCCCGCGGCCCGCGCCCCGCGCGCCGATCACCGACGTCGTCTCCCGGCGCACGCTCGTCGTCATCGCGGTCGTGGTGCTGCTCGCCGTCCTCAGCGTGGTGCTGACCGCCACGCTCGGCGACGACGAAGGCTCCGGCGGCTCCGCCGGCCCCAGCGGCAGGCCCGCCGCCAGTGCGAGCGCCGGCACCCGCTCCGACGACGGCGGCGCCCGCGCGGACGGCGACGCCACCCATTCCAGCACGACGCGGCCCGCCCCGTCCGGCACCGGCGCGGGCGGCGGCCCGGCCGGCGACGAGGACGACGACGCGCGGGGTTCAGACGACGGCTCCGACGACTCGGCCGGCTCCGGCAAGCAGGGCGGCACCACCGCCGTCACCACCCACCGGGGCGCCCAGGGCTACTCCATCGGCCTGCCCAAGGGCTGGAAGTACGGCACCTCCGACGCGGCCGGCGACCGCTTCACCGGCCCCGGCGGACAGAAGCTGCTCATCGCCTGGACCTCCACGCCCAAGGACGACCCCGTCGCGGACTGGAAGAACCAGGAACGCTTCATGACGCGCTCCCAGTACGACCGGATCCGGATAGAAGCCGTCGACTACAAGGGCTGGAACACCGCCGACTGGGAGTTCACCTACGTCGACGGCGGGACCGAATACCGGACGATCGACCGCGGCTTCGTGGTGAACGACCGTCAGGGCTACGCGCTGATGTACACGGCGAAGGCCGCCGAGTGGGGCGGCGAGCTGCGCAGGAGCACCTGGCGCACGCTGACGAAGACGTTCCGGCCGAAGGCCTGACCGACGTCGGCGGGCGGATTCCGCACCGGATCGGGACGTGAGATGTCGCATCCCGTCCGTGCGAGTTGCCTCCGGCACGTATCGTGAGTGCTTGCGAACCGTCAGCAGCGGGAACGCGATGCCAGACGAACGGACTTGACCACCGGGCGGCCGGGGGAGGCAACGTGGACGACTACGCGGGCCGGGTACTCGCCGACCGCTACCGCCTGCCGCTGCCCCCGTCCGACGAGTACGAACTCACCGAGACCCGGGCCTTCGACACCTACAGCGGCCAGGAAGTCCTGGTCAGGCAGGTGCCGTTGCCGGAGGTCCTGGAAGCGGAGGTACTCGACGCGGAAGGGCTGCCCGCCGGTTTCACGGCGCGCGACCGGGGCGCGGCGGGCCGTGCGCCGGGCGGGCGCGGGCCGGCCGATCCGGCGGTGCGGCGCGCGGTGGAGGCGGCCCAGGCCGCGGCGCGCGTCCCCGACCACCCCAGGCTCGACCAGGTCTTCGACGTGTTCGCCGAGGGCGGCTCCCTGTGGGTCGTCAGCGAGCTGGTGGCCGCTCGCCCGCTGGCCGCCCTCCTCGCCGAGCAGCCGCTGACGCCGTACCGGGCGGCCGAGGTGGCCTCCGACGTCCTCACCGCCCTGCGGGTGCTGCACGCGCACGGCTGGGTCCACCGCAACATCACCGCCCGCACCGTCCTCGTCTGCGACGACGGCCGGGTCGTGCTGACCGGCCTCGCGGTCGGGGCGGCGGAGGAGGCGCTGTGCGGCTACGACCCGGTGCCCGAGGGCATGCGCCTGCCGGTGCCGGGCGAGGACACGGGCGCCGTCCTGGGGCCGCCGGACGCCGGTGACCCGGAGGCCGCCCGGCGGGCCGCCATCGAGGCGCGGGCGGCCGGTGCGCTGCCGTCGGCGCCCGGCACGGCCCTGCCGCCCGGCGCGGGCGGACCACCCGCCCCGCGCGGCGGACAGGAGACCGGCGGGGACATCAGGGCAGCGCGGGCCGGCGCCATCGCGGCCTACCGCGCCGGGGCACGCGCGGCGGCCCGCGTCCACGAGGCCCAGCAGAACGGCCGGGCCACCCTGCCCGGCGCCCGCCCCGCCCCCGAACCGCGCGACGAGAACACGCCCCCCGGACAGATAGCCGACCCCTACGGCGTCGACGGCAGGCCCCGGCCGGGCGGCGTCCCGCGCACCCCTGCGGGCAGCACGGGCCCCGAGGCGCTGACCCCCGCCCACGGCGGCGTGCCCGCACAGCAGGGCCGCGGCGCCCCCTCGGGCTGGGACGAGCCCTCCGTCGGCGCGCCCGTCGCCCGGCGCGGGCCGGGCACCGCCCTCGCCGCGGAGCGGGCCCGGCAGGCGCGGATGGCCGTGGTCGGGCCGGTCACCGAGCGCTGGGCGCCCGAGCAGGCCGGTCCGGTGCACGAGAACTGGCAGCTGGCCCCGCCCATCGGCCCCGCCACCGACCTGTGGGCGCTCGGCGCGCTGCTCTTCCGCGCCGTCCAGGGACACGCGCCCTACCCGGAGGAGTCCACGGCCGAGCTGGTGCAGATGGTGTGCGCCGAGCCGCCCGCGTACGCCGAGGAATGCGGTCCGCTGCGGCCGGTCGTGGAGTCGCTGCTGCGCCAGGACCCCACCGAACGGCTCGACTTCGAGGAACTGCGCGGCTGGCTGCGCTCCCTGGTCCGCTCCGCGCCCGAGCCGGAGGCGGGGGTGCACGTCGTGCCCGCGCCGCCGGTCGACGCGCGCCGGCTGCCGATCGTGCGCCGCCGGGGCGAGCTGGTGCGCAGGCGGCGCGCCGGTCTGCCCGCGACCCACGGACGGCACAAGCGGGGCCGGGAGAGGACGCGTTCACCGCGCAGCCTCGGCCGCACCCTGCTGGTGCTGGTCATGCTCGGGCTGGCCGGCGCCATCGCGTACGCCATGATGTTCATGCCCAAGGACGACGACCGCGCCGTCGTCGAGGGCTCCGACCGCACCGGCGTCGCCGGACAGGTCAGCGAGGCCCCCGCCCCCTCCCCGGAGGCGAGCAGCGAGCCCCGCCCCGACCAGACCACCCCCGGCGACCCCGGCACGTCCACCGGCGACGCCGAGACGCAGACCGGCGGTCCCGAGCTCGGCGACGGCTTCACCCTGCGCACCGACCCGGAGGGCTTCCGCGTCGCCGTCGCCCAGGGCTTCGAGCGCGCCCCGAAGAACGGCAGCGGCCAGGTCGTCTACCGCAAGGGCGACTTCGAGCTGCTCGTCGTACCCGGACGGGACGCCGCCGACGAGTACGGCAGCGACCCGATGGCGTACCAGCGGGAGAGCGAGCCGGAGCTGCGGCCGTACCGCGAGTCCAGCTGGGCCACCTCCTCCGGCCTGAAGACCATTCAGGTGGGCGGGCGCACCATGGCCGAGGGACAGTTCACCTGGAGCGACGAGGCCGGCCGGGACCTGTTCGTGCGCAACCTCGCGATGCTGATCGACGGGCGCTACCACGTCCTGCAGATCCGCGGACCCGAAGCCGAACGGGACGAGGTGACACGGCTCTACGACCAGGCGGCGGCCACCTACCGGGCCGGCTGACCGGGGTTCGCGGCGCGCGGGTTCCGGGGGCCGGCCGACCGGGGTGCGGGCCGGCGGCGCCCGGCTCCCGTCCGTCACGGAAGACGGCAACCGTCACAGTGGTGTCTCCGTGCCGCCCGCGCGGTTCCCCGTGTGCGGGTCCGTCCCTACGCTGAGCCTGTCAAGAACACTGCGGGGGAACGTGAATCAGATGCAGGGGCCGCTCCTGGGGGGCCGCTACCGGCTCACCGACGCCATCGGCAGCGGCGGCATGGGCCGGGTGTGGCGCGCCCACGACGAGGTGGTGCACCGGGCGGTGGCCATCAAGGAACTCACGGCCGCGCTCTACGTCCCGGACAACGAGCGGTCCGTCCTCATGGCGCGAACCCGGGCCGAGGCGCGGGCGGCGGCGCGGATCAACCACTCCGCCGTCGTCACCGTGCACGACGTGCTGGAGCACGACGGCCGGCCCTGGATCGTGATGGAACTGGTCGAGGGCCGCTCGCTCGCCGACGCGATCAAGGCCGACGGGCGGATCGCGCCCGCCGAGGCCGCCCGGATCGGCCTGTGGGTGCTGCGCGCCCTGTGCGCCGCGCACGCCGCCGGAGTGCTGCACCGCGACGTCAAGCCCGGCAACGTCCTGCTCGCCCACGACGGCCGGGTCCTGCTCACCGACTTCGGCATCGCGCAGATCGAGGGCGACAGCACCATCACCCGCACCGGAGAGGTCGTCGGCTCCGTCGACTACCTCGCGCCCGAACGCGTCCGAGGCCACGACCCCGGCCCGGCGTCCGACCTGTGGTCGCTCGGCGCGACGCTGTACGCGGCGGTGGAGGGCAGCTCACCGTTCCGCCGCACCTCCGTGCTCGCCACCATGCAGGCCGTCGTGGAGGACTCCCCGGCCGAGCCGCGGTACGCCGGCCCGCTCACGCCCGTCATCGGCGCGCTGCTGCGCAAGGAGCCCGCGGCCCGGCCCGACGCGGCCGAGACCGAACGGCTGCTGGCCGAGACGGCCGAGGGCCGGACCCCGCGGGCGGCGCAAGGGCCGACGCAGGCGTCGACGCACGGGGCGGCGCAGGGATTCGCGCCGACCGCGCCGCACGCCGCCCCGCCGCCGCCCGAGCACGGCACCCTCGCCCACCCCGCCCCGCACGTCCCGCCGTCGTACCCCCAGCCGCACTACCTCCAGCCCCAGCACCCCCAGCCCCAGCACCCCCCGGCGCCGTCGCCCGGTCGTCGGCGCATGCGCAACGCCGCCCTCGTCGTCGTGCTCGCGGCGCTCATCGGCGGCGGCGTCGCGGTGGGCCTGCACCAGTGGGACGGCGACCGCGACGCCCGCTCCGGCGCCTCCTCCTCCCCGGACCCCGGGCCGACGCGGACGACGGACCCGCGCACGACGGAGCCGACCCCCGAACCGAGCCCCAGCCCGGAGACGTCCGGGACGCAGGAGTCCGGAACCGGCGGGTCCGGGCCCGAGGGCTGGATCGGCGTCGACGACCCGGCGGGTTTCGGTCTCTCCCTGCCGGACGCGAGCTGGCAGCGGTCGGTGTACGGCGTCGAGGGCGACCTCACCCAGATCGACTACACGCCCGACGACGGCGTCCACCTCCTGCGCATCGGCATCGACAAGTCCCCCGACTTCGCCCACCCGAAGGACCATCAGCTCGACCTCGAACAGCAGCTCCAGGGACTGGAGGACTATCGGCGCGTGGAGCTGAGGGAGACCGTCTACCGGGACAGGCCGAGCGCCCGTTGGGAGTACACCTGGACCGCGCGGGCGTCCGACGACACCGCCATCCACCCGGGACCGCGCCGGGCGATCGAGGAGATGTACATCGCGCGCGACGGCACCGAGTACGCCATCTACATGTCCGGCCCCGCAGGGGACTGGGACACCACCCGGCAGCGGTTCGACGCGGTGCTGCGCAGCTGGCGGACCCAGACGGGCTGAGCGGGCGTACGTCTGAGCGAAGGACCGGGCCGTTCAGGGGCTGTTGTCGGCCAGCCTGCGTACGCGTCTCGGAAGGGTCGGCTCCGGCTGGTGCATGATGGGCGCATGGCGACCGAGAGAGCAGGTGGGAGGCTCATCGCGGGGCGTTACCGGCTCGAGGAACTGCTCGGGAGCGGAGGGATGGGCGTCGTGTGGTCGGCGACCGACCAACTGCTCGGCCGGCGGGTCGCCGTCAAGGAGATCCCGCAGGACGACTCCCTCTCGCTCCCTGCCGACGAGGCGCGGGCCCGGCGCGACCGCACCCTGCGCGAGGCCCGCGCGGTCGCCCAGCTGCGGCACCCGCACATCATCGTCGTCCACGACGTCGTGGAGGACGACGAACACCCGTACATGGTCATGGAGCTGATCGACGGCCCGTCGCTGGCCGAGCGGATCGCCGACCACGGCCCCGTCGACCCCCACGAGGCCGCCCGCATCGGCATCGCCCTGCTCGGCGCGCTGCGCTCCGCCCACGAGGCCGGGGTGCTGCACCGGGATCTCAAACCCGCCAACGTCCTCATCGAGTCCGGCACCGGCCGGGTCGTCCTCACCGACTTCGGCGTGGCCCATGTCGAGGGCGCCAGCACGCTCACCGAGGCCGGTTCCTTCGTCGGGTCGGCCGAGTACACCGCGCCCGAGCGGATGGCCGGGGGCGGCACCGGCCCGGCGTCCGACCTGTGGTCGCTCGGCGTGCTGCTGTGCACGGCGGTGAGCGGCCGGTCCCCGTTCCAGCGGGACACGCTCAGCGGGGTGCTGCTCGCGGTGGTCTCCGCGGACATCCGGTTCCCGGCGCAGGCCGAGCCGCTGCTGCCGGTCGTACGGGGACTGCTGGAGCGCGACCCGGAGCGGCGACTGGACGCGGTGCGGGCGGAGCGGCTGCTGCGCGACTTCCGCGAGACCGGCCGCACCACGCCGACGCCGCCGACCGAGTCGTCCCGCAGGGCCCGGCGCGCGGCGCGGGAACGGCTGGCGCTCGCCCTGCTGGTCGCCGCGCTGGCCGGGGCCGGGATGTCGGCGGCGCTGCTGCTGATGAGCGGCGAGGGCGACGACGGAGGCCGCACGCCCACGACCCCGGCGCCCCGCACGTCCCTGACCACCCCGGGGACGCCGTCCGTGCACGCGCCGGGAGGGACGTCGGCGCCCGCGCCGCGCTGAGGGCCGTACGACGGGCACCGGGCAGCCGGTGCGGCCGTACGGAGCACGACCGGCCGCAATGCGTGTGAACGGGAGATATGCCGCGTACTGAGTCACGGCTCTGTGACTGCCCGCCGCCCGCCCTGGAAGCGGGGGCTTCCGGCGCGATATGACAGGGAGCATGAGCAACAACGGGGGAGCCCGCCACGGGGCCGACGAGCCGACGAGTTTCGCACTGCAACCGCCGAACCCGCACGCGGTCGGCGTTCCGCACCCGGGCAACCCGTACGCCGCGCCCACCCAGGTCGTCGCGCCCCGGCCGGCTCCGCAGCCTCTCCGGGACCCCGGCGCCGGACGGCTCATCGGCGGCCGTTACCGGCTGCTGGCCAAGCTCGGGCACGGCGGCATGGGCACGGTGTGGCGGGCCAAGGACGAGACGGTGGACCGCGAGGTCGCGGTCAAGGAGCCGCGAGTCCCCGACCATCTTCCCGAACGCGAACGCGCCAACGCCTTCGAGCGCATGCGCCGCGAAGCGCGTGCCGCGGCCCGGCTCGACCACCCGGCGGTCGTGAACGTGCACGACGTGGCCATCGAGGACGGCCGGCCGTGGATCGTGATGGAACTCGTGCAGGGCCGCTCCCTCGGCGACGCCCTCCAGGAGGGCACGCTCGGCGCGCGCGAGGCCGCCCGCATCGGCCTGGAGGTGCTCGGCGCGCTGGAGGCCGCGCACGCGGCGGGCATCCTGCACCGCGACGTCAAGCCGGACAACGTGCTGCTCGGCCGGCACGACCGGGTCGTTCTGACCGACTTCGGCATCGCGCAGATCGAGGGCGAGACCAACCTCACCGACACCGGTGGCTTCGTCGGCTCGCCCGAGTACATCGCGCCGGAGCGGGTGCTGGGCCAGCGTCCCGGCCCGGCGTCCGACCTGTGGTCGCTCGGCGTCGTCCTGTACGCGGCGACCGAGGGCGTCTCGCCGTTCCGCCGCAGCAACACCCCGGCCACCCTCCAGTCCGTCCTGAACGCCACCCCCGCCCCGCCCGCCGCCGCGCAGGGGCCGCTCGCCGAAGCCATCAACGGCCTGCTCCGCAAGGACCCGGCGACCCGCCCGAACGCCGCCCAGGTGCGCGCGCTGCTCGAAGCCGCCGCCAACCCGCCGGCGCCCGTCCCCACGCACTTCGTGACGGCCGCCGCGCCGGAGAGCGGGCGGCGCGCCGGACGGGCCGGCCGGCAGCTGTGGCTCGGCTTCGGCGCGGGAGCCGTGGCCGCCGCGCTGGTGGCGTACCTCGTGGCCGCGAACCCGTTCGCGGGCCCGCCGCCCGTGCTGCCCGCCGACTGGAGGACGCACGACGTCAAGGACCTCGGCGCGACGCTCGCCGTGCCCGAGGGCTATGTGGAGCAGCGGCCGGACGACGCGGCAGGCGACGAGCACTGGGTGACGTACGCGGACGTCAGCGGCACCGTCTGGATCGGGCTGAACCTGGACAAGAAGGCCGAGGACGCCATCGGCGACATCGCGGCCACGGCGGCGGCCGAGATGTACGAGGACGACGAGGACTTCCGGGAGAACGGGGACTACGACCTCGGGATGGGCGAGGACGCGAAGACCAACCCGGACGACAAGGCCACCTACGACGGCCGCAAGGCCGCGAAGAACACCGTCGTCTACCGGACCACCGACAGCCAGAACCCACGCCCTCGCGAGGTCCAGATCTTCTACTACAAGTCCGCCGCGACCGGGGACATGTACAAGCTGACCATCAGCTACCCGGGCAAGGGCGACTTCGACGAGCGCGGGCGCGAGGTGGCGAAGGCGGCGATCGCCAACTTCGAGGTGCACAAGCCCTGACGCGGGCCGTCCCGAAGTCGGCGTGCGGATCCGTCCGTCGGTGTCCGATCGCCGGTCCGTCCGCGTCGACAAGGTGGCGGCCGGCGGGGTAGGCATGGGGCATGAGTGACGGCGGCGAACACCAGCGCGACGCACCGGTGACCGGCGGGCGGCTGGTCGGCGGACGCTACCGGCTGATCGAGCGCATCGGCTCCGGCGGAATGGGCACCGTGTGGCGGGCCCACGACGAACTGGTCGACCGCGAAGTCGCCGTCAAGCAGCCCCGGTTGGCGGGAGACCCGGAGGGCGACGGCCACCGCAGGGCCGCCCACCGGCTCTACCGCGAGGCCCGCGCCGCCGCCCGCGTCGACCACCCCTGCGCCGTCTCCATCCACGACGTCGTCGTCGAGGGCGAGGGCCGGGAGGCGGTGGACGGGGGACTGCCCTGGATCGTGATGGAACTGGTCCGCGGCGAGTCCCTGCACGAGGTCCTCGCGCGCGGGCCGCTGCCCGCCCCCGAGGCCGCCCGCATCGGCCTCGCCGTCCTCGGCGCGCTGCGCGCCGCACACGCCGTCGGCATCGTGCACCGCGACGTCAAGCCCGCCAACGTCCTCCTCGGCCCGCACGGCCGCGTGGTCCTCACCGACTTCGGCATCGCCCACGTCCAGGGCGAGGAGTCCCTCACCGTCAGCGGGGAGTTCGTCGGCTCGCTGGAATTCGTCGCACCCGAGCGGATGTCCGGCCGGGGCATCGCCGGACCGGCCTGCGACCTGTGGTCCCTCGGCGTGCTGCTGTACGCCGCGGTGGAGGGCGGGTCCCCGTTCCGCCGTACGACACCGGAGGCGACGCTCGCCGCGATCCTCGCCGCCGATCCGCCCGAGCCGAAGCAGGCCGGCCCGCTGGGCCCGCTGCTCGTGCGGCTGCTGGCGAAGGACCCGGAGGCGAGGCCCGGCCCGGAGGAGACCGCCGAGGTGCTGTCGGCGGTCGCGCGGGGCCGGCCGGAGGCGCCCGGGCGCGAGGTGACGGTGGCGCAGGACGCGGAGGGGTTGGGCGGCTTCGCGGACGACGCGGGGACGGTGGCGCTCGGCGGAGGGCGGCGAGAAGGCGGCGCAAGCGCGCCGGTCACGGTTCCGGGCGTTGCGGAGGACCCCGATCCGGCTCCGAGCCCCGATCCGGCCCCGAGCCCCGCCCTCGCCCCCGAGCCGTCCCGGCCGCCGCGCCGCCGCATCCCGCTCGTGCTGCTCGGGGTGCTCCTGGTCGGCGGGGCGTGGTTCGCCGCCTCCTCCTTCACGGGGACGGAGGGAGGCGAGGGCGACGCACGGGCCGCCGCTCCGTCCACGGCCCTCTCCCCGTCCTCGTCCCCATCCCCCTCCGTGTCTGCGTCCCGCACCCCGCCCGCCACGGCGGGTACCTGGACGAAGCACCACCAGCCGGAGATGGACGCCGCCCTCTCGGTCCCCGCCTCCTACGAGGAGTTCGCCCGGCAGGGCAGCGCGCGGTACCAGCCGCGGATCGTGATCTACGAGGAGGACGGCGTCGCCGTACGCCTCACCCAGTGGGACAGGGCGCCCCGCTCCCCGATGGGCCAGGCGAAGGAGGCGCACGCCGACTGGGACCTGGCCGAGGGCGACGCGCGCACGCGGTACAGCCCCACCAGCCTCCGGGGGTACGAGGCCGTGCTCGCCGACACCACGTACAGCGCCGACGGCGTCCGGACCCGGGTCATGCAGTTGATGATCCTCACCGGGGACAGCCGCCTGTACGAACTGCGCGTCGACATGCCCGAGGGCACCCCGGACGAGGAGCGCGGCACCGCGCTGTTCAGGGGCGTCCGCGACCGGCTGGAAATCGGCGGGGACGTCCGCGGAAACCGCGGTGCGAACCGACGTACGGCTGGCGACCGCTGAGCAACACCCTGATCAGCGGGTTTGCCGCCAGTGATCACTGGCGGATTGTGAGTACCCGGTGAATGGCTGTTACCGACGGGTACACAAACGTTCCGCCCGGGCATACCCTGCGCCTCATGACGGACGCGCAGGCCCTGGAGCAGGCCACGGAAGAGACCCGCACGGCCACCACCACCGGCACCAACCCCCTCGCCCCCGCCCCGGCGGGGGTCCGCACCGCCGCGGACGTGGTCACCCCCGAGCTGGTCGCCCGGCTCACCAAGGGCGTGACCGGGTCGGGCCGGACCGCCAACCACACGCCGTTCACCGGCGAGAAGCTGGCCGACCTGCCCGAGTCCACGCCCGAGGACGTGGCGGCGGCCTTCGACCGGGCCCGGGCCGCCCAGGCGGTGTGGGAACGCACGCCCGTCCGGCAGCGGGCCGCCGTCCTGCTGCGCTTCCACGACCTGGTGCTGGAGCGTCAGGCCGAGGTGCTCGACCTGATCCAGCTGGAGACCGGCAAGGCCCGGCTGCACGCCCACGAGGAGGTGCAGGCCGTCGCCGTCGCCGCCCGCCACTACGGCCGCAAGGCGCCCGCCTATCTGCGCCCCAGGCGGCGCACCGGGGCCGTGCCGATGCTCACGAAGGTCACCGAGCTGCGCCACCCGCGCGGGGTCGTGGGGCAGATCGTCCCCTGGAACTACCCGCTGGAGCTGTCCGTCGGCGACGCGCTGCCCGCCCTGGTCGCGGGCAACGCGGTGGTGATGAAACCCGACACCGAGTCCTGCCTGACCGCGCTGTGGGCCCGTGACCTGCTGATCGAGGCCGGTCTGCCCGCCGACGTCCTCCAGGCCGTGATCGGCCTCGGTCCCGTCGTCGGTCCCGAGGTCGTCAAACGCGGCGACTACGTCTCCTTCACCGGCTCCACCCGCACCGGCCGCGAGGTCGCCCAGGTCGCCGCCGACCGGCTGGTGGGCGTATCGCTCGAACTCGGCGGCAAGAACGCCATGCTGGTCCTCGCGGACGCCGACATCGAGAAGGCGGCGGCCGGGGCCGTGCGGGCCTGTTTCTCCTCCGCCGGGCAGCTGTGCATCTCCGTCGAGCGGCTGTACGTGCACGAGTCCGTCGCCGACGCGTTCCTGGAGCGCTTCGTGGCCCGCACCCGCGCCATGCGGCTGGGCAGCGCCCTCGCCTACGGAGCGGACATGGGTTCCCTGGTGAGCGGGCAGCAGCTGGACACCGTACGGCGACACGTGGACGAGGCCGTCGCCAAGGGCGCGCGGATCCTGGCCGGCGGCGTCGCCCGCCCGGACATCGGCCCGTACTTCTACGAGCCGACCGTCCTCGACGGGGTCACGGACGCGATGGCGGTCTGCACGGAGGAGACCTTCGGCCCAGTCGTCTGCGTCCACCGGTTCAGGACCGAGGACGAGGCCGTCGAACTCGCCAACTCCACGCCGTACGGCCTCAACTCCTCCGTCTGGACGAAGGACGGCCGGCGCGGACGCGCGGTCGCCGCCCGGCTGCGCACCGGCACCGTGAACGTCAACGAGGGCTACGCGTCCGCGTACGGCAGCGTCCAGGCCCCGATGGGCGGCATGAAGGACTCCGGCCTCGGCCGCCGCCACGGCTCCGAGGGCATCCTCAAGTACACCGAGTCCCAGACCGTCGCCCAGCAGCGGCTGCTGCCGATGGCGCCGTCACTGGGCATGGACGACGAGCAGTACGCGGCGTTCATGAGCCGCAGCCTGCGCCTGATGAAGGCGTTCCGCCTCCGCTGACCGCCACCCGCCCGCGCTGATCCCGAGCCGCCGTCACCGCCCCGCTTTCGACGAGGAGAGCACGTGTCCCAGGAGAACTCCGTCCGCAGACCGGACAACGACGCGGACTACGACTACGACGTGATCGTCGTGGGTTCCGGCTTCGGCGGCTCGGTGACCGCCCTGCGCCTCACGGAGAAGGGCTACCGGGTCGGCGTCCTGGAGGCCGGCCGCCGCTTCACCCGCGAGACCCTCCCCAGGAACTCCTGGGACCTGAAGAACTACCTGTGGGCCCCGCGCCTGGGCATGTACGGCATCCAGCGCATCCATCTGCTGGGCAACGTCATGGTCCTGGCCGGCGCCGGGGTCGGCGGCGGCTCCCTCAACTACGCCAACACCCTCTACGTACCGCCGAAGCCGTTCTTCGAGGACCCGCAGTGGCGGGACATCACCGACTGGCAGGACGAGCTGTCGCCGTACTACGACCAGGCCCGGCGCATGCTCGGCGTGCGGCTCAACCCCACCATGACGCCGTCCGACGTCCACCTGAAGGCCGCCGCCGAGCGGATGGGCGTCGGCGACACCTTCCACATGGCGCCGGTCGGCGTGTTCTTCGGCGACGGCAAGGACGCCGACGGGTCGGTGCGCGCCAAGCCCGGCGAGAAGGTCCCGGACCCGTACTTCGGCGGAGCCGGCCCGGAGCGCACCGCCTGCGCCGAGTGCGGCGAGTGCATGACGGGCTGCCGGCGCGGGGGCAAGAACACCCTCAACGAGAACTATCTCCACCTCGCCGAGAAGGCGGGCGCGGTCGTGCACCCCATGACCACGGTCGTGGCGCTCACCGACGACTCGCGCGGCGGCTACGCCGTCACCACCGTCCCCACCGACCAGCGCGCCAAGGGCGCCGGACGCCGCCGCGGACAGGTCCTGCGGGCCCGCCAGGTGGTCCTCGCCGCCGGCACCTACGGCACCCAGACCCTGCTGCACCGGATGAAGGCGACCGGCCGGCTGCCGTACGTCTCCGACCGCCTCGGCATGCTGACCCGCACCAACTCCGAGGCGCTCGTCGGCGCCCAGACCACCGACCGGCGCTACCGCAAGGTCAGCGGCGGGTCCGGGCCCGACTTCACCCGCGGCGTCGCCATCACGTCGTCGATCCACCCCGACGCCGACACCCACATCGAGCCCGTCCGCTACGGCAGGGGCTCCAACTCCATGGGCAGCCTGACCATCCTCCAGGTGCCGTACGCCGAGAGCTCCTCCCGCGTCCTCGGCTTCCTGCGCCACGCCGCCCGGCACCCGCTGCTGGTGCTGCGCTCCCTGTCCAACCGCCGCTGGTCGGAGCGGACCATCATCGGCCTGGTGATGCAGTCGCTGGACAACTCCCTGACGACGTATCTGAAGCCCGGCGGCGTGGGCAAGGGCCTGCTCACCGCCCGCCAGGGCCACGGCGCGCCGAACCCCAAGCAGATCAGGGCCGCCACGGAGGCGGCGTCCGCGATCGCCGCGGAGATCAACGGCTTCGCCGGCAGCAACGTCGGGGAGCTGATGGGCACCCCGCTCACCGCCCACTTCCTCGGCGGCTGCCCGATCGGCGCCTCCCGCGAGACCGGCGTCATCGACCCCTACCACCGGCTCTACGGCCACCCCGGCATCTGCGTCGTGGACGGCTCCGCGGTCTCCGCCAACCTGGGCGTCAACCCGTCCCTGACGATCACCGCGCAGGCCGAGCGCGCGATGTCGTTCTGGCCGAACAAGGGGGAGCCCGATCCGCGTCCGCGCCAGGGCGAGGCGTACGAGCGTCTCCGTCCGGTCGAGCCCAAGGCGCCGGCGGTCCCGGCGGACGCCTTCGGCGCGTTGCGGCTGCCGTTTCTGGGGACTCCGGCGGTGCCGCCGAAGCGGGAGCGATGAGGTCCGGACGACTGGATCCGACGACGGAACGACGGGAACGACCGAAACGACGGGATCCGACGACGGAACGACGGGATCCGATGAGGGGATGACGACGGAATGCGGAAGAGGGACCTGCGCCCCCCTCCGAGCGCAGGTCCCTCTTCACGGCTGTGCGGCCTTTACGGCTGTGCGGCCTGGGTACAGCAGGTTTGATCCACCGCGGGTGTGAATGGTTGTCCTGATCCCTCTGGAATTCCTGTGTGACGTGGGTCACTTGTTCCGGAGGGTGCCGGTGCACGACGAAGGGCTCCGCGGGGGAGCGCGGAGCCCTGGCCGTTCTCGCTGTTCCTCGCCGTGCGCCGCTTTCGCCGGCCGGCCCCGGGCGTCCCCGGAGCCGGCCGGTCTCTCCCGATGACCGGGCAGCTGTCCCCTGCCGTCCGGTCATCTCCTGGAGCGAGGTCCCACGACGCACGGGGCGATCCGCACGTCTCATCGCTCCAGCGAGCCACGCGTGGTTCTGCGGCACCGGGACCAACGAAGCGTCTCGCTGGGCAGTCACGCGCCGCAGGAGTGAGTCGGGGTGCGTACGTTTGAGGCGAGGCGCATTCCTGGGGGCGGGGCGCGAGTTCCCGGGCGTGGCGCGTGTTCCGGGGAGGGGCGTGCGCCGTCAGATCCTGCCGCGGCACAGTTCGAGGAGCGTCATGGCGAGGGCCGTGCCCGGCCTGCCCAGGGCCTCGCTGTAGTGGCCGAGGACCTCCATTTCGCGGGAGAGGTTCACGCGGCGGCCCCCGGAGGTGATCCGGGCCTGCTGGATGACGGCCGAGACGGCCATCCGTTCCTGGATCAGTCCGATGATCCGGTCGTCCAGCGCGTCGATGCGCTCCCGCGCGCCACTGATCACGTCGGCGGCCTCGGGGGTGCGTGCGCCGGTCTTCTCCGCCGCGGTGGTGAGGGTCATGTCGGGACTCCTGATTCCTGGGAGCGGCGTCCCGGAACGACGCGACCCGGGAAACGACAGACGCCCCGGGCCTTGTCGGCCCGGGGCGCCTGGGATGTCGCTTGTCAGTTGCTCAAGCAGCACGACCATGGCAGCCGGCGGGCCGGTTGCCATAGGTAAAGACGAAGGTCTGGTGCGTGAGCATGGGCCCAGTATGCCAGGCGCGACGGCGCTCGGGACCAGTGCGGTGGCCGTCTCGGTAGAATTGGTCAGCACAGAGACCCCGCCCCACCGCCGGAAGGCCCCCGTGTCATCAGCGACTCCCGCTGCCGCCGCCCCCGACACCGTCCTGGTCGTCGACTTCGGCGCGCAGTACGCCCAGCTCATCGCCCGTCGAGTCCGCGAGGCCCGGGTCTACAGCGAGATCGTGCCGAGCACCATGCCGGTCGAGGAGATGCTCGCCAGGAACCCGGCGGCGATCATCCTCTCCGGCGGCCCCTCCTCCGTGTACGAGGAGGGCGCCCCCCGCCTCGAAAGGACGCTCTTCGAGGCCGGCGTCCCCGTCTTCGGCATGTGCTACGGCTTCCAGCTGATGGCGCAGACCCTCGGCGGCACCGTCGACAACACCGGCGCCCGCGAGTACGGCCGCACCGACCTGCACGTCGCCAAGTCGTCCTCCACCCTCTTCGAGGGCACCCCGGCCGAGCAGGCCGTGTGGATGTCCCACGGCGACGCCTGCTCCGCCGCCCCCGAGGGCTTCGCCGTCACCGCGTCCACGGACGTCGTCCCGGTCGCCGCCTTCGAGAACGACGAGAAGAAGCTCTACGGCGTCCAGTACCACCCCGAGGTCATGCACTCCACGCACGGCCAGCAGGTCCTGGAGCACTTCCTCTACCGCGGCGCCGGCCTGACCCCGTCCTGGACCACCGGCAACGTCATCGAGGAGCAGGTCGCCGCGATCCGCGAGCAGGTCGGCGACAAGCGCGCCATCTGCGGCCTGTCCGGCGGCGTGGACTCCGCCGTCGCCGCCGCCCTGGTCCAGCGGGCCATCGGCTCCCAGCTGACCTGCGTCTACGTCGACCACGGCCTGATGCGCAAGGGCGAGACCGAGCAGGTCGAGAAGGACTTCGTCGCCGCGACCGGCGTGCAGCTGAAGGTCGTGGACGCCGAGGAGCGGTTCCTCAAGGCGCTCGCCGGGGTCTCGGACCCCGAGGAGAAGCGGAAGATCATCGGCCGGGAGTTCATCCGGGTCTTCGAGCAGGCCCAGGCGGAGATCATCGCGGACGAGGGTCCGGCGGTGGAGTTCCTGGTGCAGGGCACCCTCTACCCCGACGTCGTGGAGTCCGGCGGCGGCACCGGCACCGCCAACATCAAGTCGCACCACAACGTCGGCGGCCTGCCCGAGGACCTCGAGTTCAAGCTGATCGAGCCGCTGCGCAAGCTGTTCAAGGACGAGGTCCGGATGGTCGGCCAGGAGCTGGGCCTGCCGGAGGAGATCGTCCAGCGCCAGCCCTTCCCGGGGCCGGGCCTGGGGATCCGGATCGTCGGCGAGGTCACCAAGGAGCGGCTCGACCTGCTCCGCGAGGCAGACGCCATCGCCCGCGAGGAGCTGACGGCGGCCGGCCTCGACCGGGACATCTGGCAGTGCCCGGTGGTCCTGCTCGCGGACGTGCGCTCCGTCGGCGTCCAGGGCGACGGCCGGACCTACGGCCACCCGATCGTGCTGCGCCCGGTGTCCAGCGAGGACGCCATGACCGCCGACTGGTCGCGCCTGCCCTACGACGTCCTCGCGAAGATCTCCACCCGCATCACCAACGAGGTGCGGGACGTCAACCGCGTCGTCCTCGACGTCACCTCGAAGCCGCCGGGGACCATCGAGTGGGAGTGAGCCGGCTCGCCGGCAGGGCCTGCGGGTACGTCGGCAGCTGCGGGTACGTCGGTCGGCAGGACCTGCGGGTACGTCGCCAGGGCCTGCGGTACGTCGGCAGGGTCTGCCGGTGCGTCGGTCGGCAGGGCCTGCCGGCATCTCGGCAGGCCCCTTGGGCTCAGGTCCGTCTGAGAGTGCGCACCGGCTCTCCGGGCTTCCAGACCTGGACGACCAGATATCTGTCGTCCTCGACGTAGGTCCGGGTGACCTCCGTCAGCTCGGTGCGGAAGAGGTGGAACGGCTCCGGCGGCTCCACCTCTTTCACGTACCGGCCCTTCGCCTCCCCGTCCTCCACCTCGAACGCCCGCCCGCTGACCCGCACGTCGCCCCCGCCCATCGACGTGCCCTCCCCGGGGTTCGCCTGGAGCGCGAAGCGCGGGTCGCGGCGCAGGTCGAGCGCCTTCAGCGAGCCCGGCATCATCCCGAGCCACAGCTCACCGCCGAGGAACCGCACCTCCAGCCCACTGGTCCGCGGCGAGCCGTCCCTGCGCAGGGTCGCGAGGACATGGTGCGTGAACGCCCCGAACCGCTCCTCCACGGTCCGCGCGAGTTCCGGCTCGGCCCTGACGAGGGCACCCCAGTTCGCCGACGAGCCACCTGTCGTTTTCGCTGTCATGCGGCGAGTTTCCCGACCAAAGACGACATCTTCTGTCCTCTTTTGACGTCCGAGGGCGGGATTCCCGCAGCTGGGTCCACATGGCGCCCTCGAATTCACTCTCGCCGACCGAAGCCGAGGGAACCTGGGGGACGAACCGGGCGTGGCGTAGGGCACAATTCGCTGTCGTCGCACGGTGGTCCTGACGGTGCTCTGACGATGGTCGCCGGGCCGTCGCGGCGGCGATGACGATCATGTCCGTGCCCGTGTCCGGGTCCGGGCACGGGCACGGGGATGCATCACGGCGATGCACGGGGATGCACGGAAAGGCGGCGTCGGGCGTGGCGGTGCAAGAGGCGCGGCAGGGCGCGGAAGCGGGAGCGCGCACGGGCGCGTACAAGGACGCCTACGGAGGCTCCCCGGGCTCCGGGGGCGCCCACGGGGGCGGCTGCACCTGCGGGGACTGCCCGCACGGGGCGCGCGAGGGCCACCGTCGGGCGGTCGCGGAGTTCCTGCGCCTGCGCGACGCGTTCGCCGCCGGTCAGGGCCTGCCGGCCGCCGTGGCCCACTCCGCCTCCGCCTCCCGCCAGTGGGTCTCCGACGAGCTGACCCAGTCCGCCGCGCTCGTCGCCGAACGCGGCCGGGCCGAGGGCGAGGCCTGGCTGGCCCGCCTCTGGATCCGCACGGCCTGCACGGTCTGGGCCCTGGTCCTGCTGTTGCTGCTGGCCCAGTCCCTGACGGCCGTCGGCGCCGGCTGGACGGCCGCCCGCACGGCCGCGCTGCTCGCCGCGCTGGTCGTGGCCGGGGCGCTCACGGCCGCCTCCTGGTTCCACCGGGCGCGCGGCGGCGTCCTCGCCCCGGTCATCGGCGAGGACAACCGGCTGTCGACCTCCCGCGCCGTCGCCGCGGCCTGGGTGCTGTTCGTCGCCTACGCGGTCCTCCTCCTCGCCGGCCGTCTCGCGGTGGCCTCCGACCCGCGCGAGCGCGACGCCCTCATCGACGGCCTGGAACTTGCCCGCGGCGCCGGCGTGGTGACCGTGCTGGCGGTGGTGTGCGCCATCGCCGTCCTGGTGCGCCGCGTGGTCGGCCTGCGCGTGCTCGGCCAGCGGCTGCAGAAGGTCCGCGCACACCGGCCGAGCGCCGCCGACCTGCTCACCGACGACTCCGGGCGGGGCGCCTTCGCCGACATCCAGTACGTCGTCGTCGCCTCCGTCGCCCTGCTCTTCGCCGCCGTACGGCTGGCCCGCCGCCCCGACCAGCTGCCCGACCTGCCGTGGGGGCTGGCGGTGGTGGTGCTGGTGTCCGCCGGCACCTACCTCGCCGGGAAGTACGCCGAGGGCGGCCGGCCCGTCGTGCTCTCCGTCGTCCGCGCCCGCGAGGCCGGCGACCTGGACGCGCCGATCCGCACCGGCGAGGACATCGAGATCCGCGGCGCCGGCTTCGTCCCGCCGGGCGCCACCGCCGCCGACCGTCTCTCCCGCATGGTGGTGCGCATCGGCACGGTGCATGTGCACGTCCCGCTGGTGCCGGTCGCCGGCGGCTTCAGCAACCCCACCGACAGCCTGCTCACCGTCCCCGTACCCGTGGACGTCGAACCCGGCCGGGTGGAGGTCCGCGTCGTGACGGCGGCGGGTGTGGAGACGAACGCGTACACGATCGACGTGACGGAGTAGGACGGTGACGGAGTCAGCCCCGACGGAGTCAGCCCCGACGGAGTGGCGGGTGACGGAGTATGCCCGTGACGGAGAGGCTGGTGGCGGAGGAGAGCAGGTGTTGGAGCAGAGACCTGATGGAGCGGCGGTGTGACGGAGCGGAAAACCGTCCGCACACGGGTTGAGCGGCTCCCCCCTTTCCTCCGTATCGTCGTATGAGGCCACGGCATGGCGGTGTGAGAGGCGGCTGACAGTGATGACTCACGGTATGCGTACGGACACTCGCACCTCCCGTCCCGGCGGCCACTGGCGGGACACCGCCACCCGCTACGCCCTGCTTCCTCTCCGGATCTTCCTCGGCTTCACCTTCGTCTACGCCGGTCTGGACAAACTCACCGACAGCTCCTTCCTCCAGGACGGCGGCTCCGGCTCCATCGGCGACACGATGCGCAGCGTCCGCGACTCTTCCGCCGTCCCCGCCCTGGTCGACATGGCCCTGGAAAACCCCGTCGCCTTCGGATACGCCATAGCCCTCGGCGAGATCGCCGTCGGCATCGGCACCCTGCTCGGCCTCCTCGCCCGCCTGGCCGCCCTCGGCGGCGCCCTCATCTCCCTCAGCCTCTGGCTGACCGTCAGCTGGGCCTCCGACCCGTACTACTACGGCAACGACCTCGCCTACCTGATGGCCTGGCTCCCCCTGGTCCTGGCCGGCGCCCCGCTCCTGTCCCTGGACGCGGCCCTCCGCACCCGGCGGAACGGGAGGCCGGGCGGCCACCGGCGAGGGACGGAGGGCGTTCGGCCGGGGCCGGACGGCCAAGGGCACGACCGGGACGGCTACGGGCACACGGCGGACGACTACCGGTAGGAGCTGACGCCGCCCACCCGCGCGGACCGCCACCTGTCGCGCGGACCGCCCGCCACCTGCGCGCACCGCCACCCGCACGGACCGCCACCCGTGCGGACCGGACTCCTCGGCCCGCCCGGATGCCACGGGCCGCCCGACGCCACGGGCCGTCCCGACGCCACGGGCCCGTCCGGACGTCGCGGTCCGTCCCGACGCCTCGGTCCGTCCGGATGTCTCCGCAGCGACGGGCACCTGCCCACGGCGATCGGGCGTTGTCGGTGCGGATGAGCGACCGGCGGTGCGGGACAGGGTCTGCCGGTGGGGGCGAGCGTCTGCCGATGCGGGACAGGGTTTGCGGGGTGGGGGGGAGCGTCCGCCGGTGAGGCGAGGGGAGTCGCCGCTGACGGCCGGGGACTGCCGGCCGGCGCCCCGATGGGCGTCGGCCAGAGACGGCTGTCGGCGAGAAGCGGACGTCTGTCCGCTGGGCCGCGCCTGCCCGGTCCGGCGTTCGCAGGGACCGTCGGCTCGTGGGTCGGCGCCCCTTGCCTCAGCGCGGAGTGTCCTGCCAGGTCTCCGTCAACGGTCCTGCGCCGCCGGGGTCCGGCCTCGTCCCGCGGCGCCTGCGTATGCTCCGGGACACCATCGCCGCGGCCCCCGCAAGGAAGAGACCGGCCGTCACCAGTGGGAACACCACGAACCACGGCGTCTCCCAGGCGCCTCCCGCGTCACCCGCGTAGACCGCGCCCGCCAGCCCGAGGAAGAGGCCCGCGACCAGTCGGCCCGGCTGGAACTCATGACGCAGCACGGCTGACCTCCACCTGTCCGACGCCCGCTTCCAGGTCCAGCTCGACCGTGCCCACGGGCTTGGTACCCGGCCCCGGAATCAGCGTCACCTCCCGGTGCTTGCCCGGCGCCACGTCGACGTCCTCCTTCTTGTCACCCGGCAACTGAATGTCCCCCACTCCCACTCCGATGGTCGCCTTCACGGTCACGTCCGGCGGCACGATCACATGCAGGCGGCCCATCCCCACCTCCGCGTACGTCGTCACCGTCTGCCCCTGTGCCGGTTCCAGCCGGCTCAGGTCCAGGGTGCCGACGCCGGTGCCGACGTCGTAGGACTCGCGCAGCTCGGCCACGGTCGCGGGCCGCCAGGTCGTCCGTATCCACTGGGTGCCGATGTCCTTGGGCAGGGCCGCGGACGCGGCGAGCAGGCCGGCCGTCATCACCGCCAGGAAGACCGAGCCCGGGCCCGTCCGCCCGAGGAACGCGCTGACCGCGATGCCCAGGCCGAGGACGGCGAGCGCGCAGGCCAGGCCGGTCTGCAGGCTGGTGCCCAGCGGGTGCTCGTCCCACGTCAGGCGCGTGCCGAGGAAGGCGGCCACCATGGCGAGCGTGCTGATCAAGCCGCCTATGTGACGAGGGCCGCGCGGCTTGGGCGGGCGGGGGCGCTGATCGAGCGGGCCCGGGGTGCTGTCGGGGCGGGGGCGGCGGCCGATGGCGATGGCCGCCGCGACGTCCCGGTCTCGGGCGTCCCGTGGTCCCCAGAGATATCCGGTGCCGCCGACGTGCGTACCGTCCTTGACTATCGGGTCCCGCCACCACGACGGAAAGGCGGTCGGCGCGGGCGGGGCCTTCGCCTCGGGCGGCGCGTCGGCGGCGGCCTGCTGCGCCAGCGGATCGGCGGCGGGCACGCCGCGCCGCTGCGACCAGTACCCGGCGCCGGCGAGGAGCAGGGACAGTATCGCGGCGAAGACCAGCACTCCGCCGTTCTTCAGCATCGTGAGGAAGACCCCGCAGCCGACGAGCGCGAACAGCACCGCCGTGAGCGCCTGACCGTCGACACGACCGGTCAGCAGCTTGCGCAGCTCGTTCTCCTCCTCGTCGTCGGCGGGGACGAACAGCCACGCGAAGCCATAGAAGATGAGACCGATGCCGCCGGTCGCGGCGAGCACCGCGAGCGTGATCCGGAAGATCACCGGATCCATGTCGCACTGCCGCCCGAGCCCGGCGCACACACCGGCGAACATCTTGTGCCGCCGGTCCCGCCGGAACTCGGGCGCATCACCCGCGCCGGACGCGGACGCCGCGCCGGACGCGGGGTCCGCGTCGGATACGGCGGCGGCGTGCTGGTGATCAGTCATGCGTCCATGGTGACGGCCGGGCCGCCGCGACGGGAGTCGGGACGACCCTGGCCGGACCCTGATATCTGCCCTGAGTGGACGCGGGGGGAGCGTTCGAGGCGATGGCCCCGGGAACATCAGGGGAGTCTCGGGGGCGGACCCTGATGCTCCGGACCGCGGGGCGTGTGACCATCTTTGGCATGCCGGAAGCCGCAACCGCAGCAGCGCCACTCACCGAACCGCGGCCGCCGCGCAAGCTCTACCGCAGCAGCGACGGACGCTGGCTCGGTGGTGTGGCGCGGGGCCTGGCCGGGCACCTGGGGCTGCCCGTCATCTGGGTGCGCCTGGTCTTCGTCGGCCTGTTCATGGCGGACGGTCTGGGCGCGCTGCTGTATGCCGCGTTCTGGTTCTTCGTGCCGCTCGGCGTCGGCGGCGTCGAGACGCAGAGACCACCGTCCCTGATCACCACCGAGCCCGCAGGGGACGGCCGGCGCAGACTCGTCACCCGGAAACCGGACCGGGGCCAGATCGTCGCCCTTCTCCTCATGGTCGTCGTGGCGATCGTCTTCGTCGGCAGCGTCGACCTGAGCAACGGCGCCAAGGCCTACCTGGTGCCCGCGGTGCTCGTCGGCGCCGGCGTCGCCCTCGTGTGGCGTCAGGCGGACAACGCCCGCCGCGCCCGCTGGGTCGAGGCAGGCCGCCGTCGGCGCACGCTCACCCTGGTGCGGGCCGTGGCGGGCGTCCTGCTGGTCACGGCCGGCGTCTCCGGCGTCTTCGTGCTCCAGGGTTCCGCCGCCCACCTCGGTTCCGTCCTCCAGGCCGCCCTCGCGGTCCTCGTCGGCATAACGCTCCTCGCCGGCCCCTACCTCGTCCGCATGACCCAGGACCTCTCCGAGGAACGCCTGATGCGCATCCGCGCCCAGGAGCGCGCCGAGGTCGCCGCCCACGTCCACGACTCCGTGCTGCACACCCTCACCCTCATCCAGCGCAACGCCGAGAACGCGGGCGAGGTCCGCCGCCTCGCCCGCGCCCAGGAGCGCGACCTGCGGACCTGGCTCTACAAACCCGAGGGCACCGGCAAGGACGAGGCCGACGAGCCCACGACCCTCGCCGACGCGGTGCGGCGCAACGCCGCCGAGGTGGAGGACAAGCACGGCGTCCCGATCGAGGTCGTCGTGGTCGGGGACTGCCCGCTCGACGAGAAGATCGGCGCACAGATGCAGGCCGCGCGCGAGGCGATGGTGAACGCCGCCAAGTACGGTGGCGAGGGCGGCGCCGTGCAGGTCTACGCCGAGGTGGAGGGGAAGCGAGTGTTCGTGTCCGTCCGGGACCGCGGTCCCGGCTTCGACCTGGACTCCATACCCGCGGACCGCATGGGCGTCAGGGAATCGATCATCGGCCGCATGGAGCGCAACGGCGGCACGGCCCGGCTGCGGGCGGTGCCGGACGGCGGCACGGAGGTCGAGCTGGAGATGGAGAGGGCGGAGAAGACGTCATGAGCGACGCGACCGAGGCGAGCGGCAACGGCACGGCGGCACCGGGGGAGACGGCCGGACGGCATGTGCGCGTGGTCCTCGTCGACGACCACCGCATGTTCCGCACGGGGGTGCAGGCCGAGATCGGCCAGACCGCGCAGACCGGCGTCGAGGTCGTCGGCGAGGCCGCGGACGTCGACCAGGCGGTCACGGTCATCACCGCCACCCGCCCCGAGGTGGTCCTCCTCGACGTCCACCTCCCCGGCGGCGGCGGAGTCGAGGTGCTGCGCCGCTGCGCGCCGCTCATGGCCGACGCCCGGCAGCCCGTCCGTTTCCTCGCCCTGTCCGTCTCGGACGCCGCGGAGGACGTGATCGGCGTGATCCGCGGAGGGGCCCGCGGATACGTGACCAAGACGATCACCGGGACCGACCTGGTCGACTCGATCTTCCGCGTCCAGGAGGGCGACGCCGTCTTCTCCCCCCGCCTCGCCGGCTTCGTCCTCGACGCCTTCGCCTCGACGGACGCGCCCCCGGTGGACGAGGACCTCGACCGCCTCACCCAGCGCGAGCGCGAGGTGCTGCGCCTGATCGCCCGCGGCTACGCCTACAAGGAGATCGCCAAGCAGCTGTTCATCTCCGTGAAGACGGTCGAGTCCCATGTCTCGGCGGTCCTGCGCAAGCTCCAGCTGTCCAACCGCCACGAGCTGACCCGGTGGGCCACGGCGCGGCGCCTGGTGTGAGCGACCGGCTCCGCGACGGACCGGCCGGCCCGCCCCGTGCCGACCGGAGCCCTGCACCGGCCCTCACACCACCCGGGTGGCTCCCGCGAACGGCATCGAGTCGAGCGGGGCCACCCGGACCGTGGAAGACGGGTTCGGGGCGTGGATCATCCGGCCGTTGCCGATGTAGAGGCCCACATGGGTGATGCCGGAGTAGAAGAACACGAGGTCGCCGGGGGCCAGTTCCGCACGGGAGACACGGCGGCCCGTGCCGATCTGGGCGTAGGTCGTGCGGGGCAGGGAGACGCCGGCGGCGGCGTACGCCGCCTGGACCAGGCCCGAGCAGTCGAAGGCGTTGGGGCCCGTCGCGCCCCAGACATAAGGGCTGCCCAGCTTCTGCAGGGCGTAGGCGATGGCGGCCCCGGCGCGGGAGCCGGGGGCGACGGACACGGCGGGCGGAGGCGCCGGCGCGGTGCCCGGCGCGGTGCTCGACGCCCGGGAGCCTTGCGGCGCCGCCAAGCGGGCCCGTTCCTCCTCGGTCAGCCTGGACAGCAGACGCTTCGCCGCCGCCAGCTTCCCGGTGATCGTCTCCTTGTGGCGGCGCAGCTCCGACTGACGGGACGTCAAGGAGTCCAGCTCGACGCGGGCGGCCCCGCGCAGCTGCTCGAGTTCGCGGATCTGCCGACGGACGCGGCTCACCGCACCCGCCCGGCGGTCGCCCGCGCGTTCGGCGAGGGCGGCGCCGGTGAGGTAACCGGCGGGATCCTCGGACAGGGCCAGCCGGACCACCGGATCGAGCCCGCCGACGCGGTACTGGGCGGCGGCGTACGAACCGAGCGCCTCCCGCTCCGTGGCCAGCCGCGCCTCCCTGCGGGCCGCCTCGTCCCGCATCGACCGCAGCCGCGCCTGCGCCGCCCGGACCTCCTCGCGCGCGCCGTTGTACTTCTCCGTGGCGGCCTCCGCCTCCCGGTACAGCCGGTGCACCTCCGCCCTGACCTGTCCCGGCGACGGCTCCGGCTGCGCGTGCCCGGTCCCGCTCAACCCCGTCGCGCCCGCCGCGCCCGCGAGGGCGATGGTGGCCGCGGTACGGGTCCTGGTCCCGGCGGCCGGTCGTTGCCGGGGCTTGCGGTGCGCTGCCACGTGAACTGCACGTCCCTTCCTACGGATGATCACCTGCGGGAGGACGCTAGGGCGGAGCAGGTCACGGCGGGGTCACGTTGTACGGAAGTGGCAGGAGGGGGGCCGTCGCTGTCGGTATGCGATCGGGATCCGGTTACGGAACCGTCTGTTTCGGCACGCAGCGCGACCGGGAGAGGCCCGTGCGGTCGCCGGGCCGGTGCGGGCCACGCGCCCGCGGCTCACTAGGCTCCGGCCCCATGGACGTACTCATCAACGTTTTCGTCGGCCTGCACATCATCGGCATCGCCTCCCTCCTCGGCGGCTTCCTCACCCAGATGAAGGCGGTGGGCGAGGGCACCGCGCGATTCGTCCCCGCGATGCTGCACGGCGCCCTGACCATGCTGGTCACCGGCGTCATCCTGGTCGGCCTCAACCAGGCCGACGACAACACCGTCAACAACGTCAAGATCGGCGTGAAGCTCGCCGTGCTGATCGTCATCCTCGGCCTCGTCTACGTGAAGCGCGACGAGGAGAAGGTCGACAAGGGCCTGTTCGGACTGGTGGGCCTGCTCACCGTGGCGAACATCTTCATCGCCGTCCTCTGGACCTGAAAGCCGGCCCCGGAGAGGCAGGAGAGCACCGGCGTCAGGCGGGCCGCACCACGCTGTGGATCGACGACTCGCCGTCGTAGTACACCGACTCCTCCCGGACGTAGGCGCCGGGCTTCGGGGCGTGGATCATCATGCCGTCGCCGATGTAGAGGCCGACGTGCGTGACGTCGTCGTAGAAGAAGACCAGGTCGCCCGGCCGCGCGCTGGACAGCGGCACCGTCGTCCCCGCGTTGACCTGGTCGTACGTGGTGCGCGGCAGGGTGACCCCGGCGGCCTTCCACGCGGCCTGGGTCAGGCCCGAGCAGTCGTAGGAGCCGGGGCCGGTGGCGCCCCAGACGTACGGCTTGCCGATCTGGGCGCGGGCGAAGGCGAGCGCCTTGTCCGCCTTGGCGGCGTACGTCGAGTCGGCCGGCGGCGGCGCGGGCGCCTCGCCCGACCCGGTGTCCGTGGAGCCGTCGGCCGACTCCTGCTCGGACGCGGCCGCCGCCTCCGCCTCCTGGCGGCGCTGCTCCTCGGCCCGAGCCTCCGCGGCGGCCTGCTGCCGGGCCAGCTCCGCCGCCTTGCGCTCGGCCTCCTCCTGCTTGCGCTTCTCGATCGCCGCCAGCCGCGCCTTCTCCTCGGCGGTCAGCTCGGAGAGCAGCTCCCGCGCGTCGGACAGCTTCTTCTGGACGGTCGCCTTGGCCGTCCTCAGCTCGGTCTGCGACTCGGTGAGCGTCCGGAGGCTCTCGGTGGCCTCCTGGCGCTTGCGCATCGTCCGGGACTGCTCGGTGAAGTAGTCGTCGACGGCGTCCTTCTGCCGGCTGGTCAGCCGGTTCATCAGCTGGGTCCGGTCGAAGTAGTCCTGCGGCGAGTCCGCGAGCAGGAAGGTCGCGGTGGACGGCGCGGCGGCACCGGTGCGGTACTGGGCGGCGGCGTACGCGCCCAGCTCCTCGCGCGCCTCGTTGAGCTGCTGCGTGCGCCGGGCGACGTCGTCCAGCAGCGTGTCGACCTGCTTGCGCTGCTTGGCCGTCCGCTCCTTGGCCGCGTTGTACTTCTCGGTCGCCGACTCGGCCTGGCGGTACAGCGCGTCGACCTTCTTCTCGACCTCTTCGAGGCTCGGCCGGTCGTCGGCCGGGGTTGCCTGGGCGGTCTGGGAGAGCAGCGCCACGGAGGTGAGGGCGGCCGTGGCCAGGGCGGGGGTACGTATGCCGGCCAGCGGGCCGACCGGGCGCGACTTGCGGTGCGACGCCAAGGGAGGCGACTCCTTCCATGGGCCGCCTACCGGGTTAGCTGTCGGGTTCGGGCGGTGTCGCTCGGAAGGTTTGCCCTACGGCCCGCCTCCCGTGCGGGAGTCGTGCCGATTCACCCCAGAGTTCGGTTGGGTCCCCGGCTCCGGTCGGCCACGCGGGCACACCGGACTCGGCGGAGGCCACGCGGCCCGGCGACGTTCGCCGGAGGGGGTCGTGCGGCCTGCCCGGCACCGTAGCCAACTCGTGTGCCGCCTGTGAAGGTTCGTGGGTGATATGCCCGATACATTTTCGTGACCTTGCGGCGGGGGGTCGCGGTTCGTGTCGGGGGGTGTTCGATGCGTGCTCGGGGAAGGGCTCGGGGCAGTGTCCGGGTGGGTGGTGCGCCGGGCGTGTGCGCAGCTCGAGGCGAGCGCACGGGGTGAGGCGGCGGGCGCCGCGAGAGGGTGCGCGGTTGTGATTCCGGACACCCGCGGCGGGGCGGGGGCCCGCCGGGGCCGGGGATGTTCCCGGGACGGCCACGGGTTGTCAGTGCCGCCCCCTAGACTCGGAGAGCGATGAGCAGCCTCTTTGACGACAGCTTCCTGGCGGACCTCCAGGCCCCTCGGGCCCACGGGGAACACCCGCCGCCGCCCGAGGACGATCACGTTCCGGAGCCGATTCCGGACGATCTGTTCGGCGGGAAGTTCGACGTGCCGCCGGACCGGGAGGCGTACTACCGCGACGGCGCCCCGCGCCCCGCCCTGGACGCCGCCGCGCTCCTGGAAGGGCTGAACGACAACCAGCGCGCCGCCGTCGTCCACTCCGGCACGCCCCTGCTCATCGTGGCCGGCGCGGGCTCCGGCAAAACCCGCGTGCTCACCCACCGCATCGCCCACCTGCTCGCCGAGCGGGGCGTCCACCCCGGCCAGATCCTCGCCATCACCTTCACCAACAAGGCCGCCGGCGAGATGAAGGAGCGCGTAGAGCAGCTCGTCGGCCCGCGTGCGAACGCCATGTGGGTGATGACGTTCCACAGCGCCTGCGTGCGCATCCTGCGCCGCGAGTCCAAGCGGCTCGGCTTCACCTCGTCGTTCTCGATCTACGACGCCGCCGACTCCAAGCGCCTGATGGCCCTGGTCTGCCGTGATCTCGATCTCGACCCCAAGAAGTTCCCGCCCAAGTCCTTCAGCGCCAAGATCAGCAACCTCAAGAACGAGCTGATCGACGAGGAGGACTTCGCCGCCCAGGCCACCGACGGGTTCGAGAAGACCCTCGCCCAGGCCTACGCCCTCTACCAGTCGCGGCTGCGCGAGGCGAACGCCCTCGACTTCGACGACCTGATCATGACGACGGTCAACCTGCTGCGCGCCTTCCCGGACGTCGCCGAGCACTACCGCCGCCGCTTCCGGCACGTCCTCGTCGACGAGTACCAGGACACCAACCACGCCCAGTACGCCCTCGTCCGGGAGCTGGTCGGCACCTCCGAGCACCCGGTGGACGTCCCGCCCGGCGCGGACGACGTGCCCCCCGCCGAACTGTGCGTCGTCGGCGACGCCGACCAGTCGATCTACGCCTTCCGCGGCGCGACGATCCGCAACATCCTCCAGTTCGAGGAGGACTACCCGAACGCGACGACGATCCTGCTGGAGCAGAACTACCGCTCCACCCAGACGATCCTCTCCGCCGCCAACGCGGTCATCGAGCGCAACGAGTCCCGCCGCCCCAAGAACCTGTGGACCAATGCGGGCGCGGGCGCGCGCATCACCGGCTACGTCGCCGACACCGAGCACGACGAGGCCCAGTTCGTCGCCGACGAGATAGACCGCCTCACCGACGCCGGCGAGGCCAGGGCGGGCGACGTCGCCGTCTTCTACCGGACCAACGCCCAGTCCCGTGTCTTCGAAGAGGTGTTCATCCGCGTCGGCCTGCCCTACAAGGTCGTCGGCGGCGTCCGCTTCTACGAGCGCAAGGAGGTCCGGGACGTCCTGGCCTACCTGCGCGTCCTCGCCAACCCCGAGGACTCGGTGCCGCTGCGCCGTATCCTCAACGTCCCCAAGCGCGGCATCGGCGAGCGCGCCGAGGCGATGATCGACGCCCTCTCCCAGCGCGAGAAGATCAGCTTCCCGCAGGCGCTGAAGCGCGTCGACGAGGCGTACGGCATGGCGGCGCGCTCCACCAACGCCGTCAAGCGGTTCAACACGCTGATGGAGGACCTCCGCACGATCGTGGAGTCCGGCGCGGGACCGGCCACCGTTCTGGAAGCCGTACTCGAACGCACCGGCTACCTCGCCGAGTTGCAGGCCTCCACCGACCCGCAGGACGAGACCCGCATCGAGAACCTCCAGGAACTGGCCGCCGTCGCCCTGGAGTTCGAGCAGGAGCGCGGCGAGGGCGAGTCGGTCGCGCTGTCCGACTTCCTGGAGCAGGTCGCCCTGGTCGCCGACTCCGACCAGATCCCCGACGAGGAGGACGGCGACGGCGTCATCACACTGATGACCCTGCACACCGCCAAGGGCCTGGAGTTCCCGGTCGTCTTCCTCACCGGCATGGAGGACGGCGTCTTCCCGCACATGCGCGCCCTCGGCCAGACCAAGGAACTGGAGGAGGAGCGGCGGCTGGCGTACGTCGGCATCACGCGCGCACGGGAACGGCTCTATCTGACCCGGTCGACGATGCGCAGCGCCTGGGGGCAGCCGCAGTACAACCCGCCCTCCCGCTTCCTGGAGGAGATCCCCGCCGCCTACGTGGACTGGAAGCGTACGGGCGCCGTCGCGGCCCCGGCCGGTCCTGTCTCCGGGGTGGCGGCCTCGCTGTCGTCGTCCCGCTCGCGCTCGTCCGCCGCCGGGGCGTCCGGCTTCGCCACGCGCCGGGCCGCCGAGCAGCCGGCCGTCGGACTGGCGGTGGGCGACCGGGTCACGCACGACCAGTTCGGCCTCGGCACGGTGGTCGGCGTCAAGGGCACGGGCGCGAACGCCGAGGCGACCATCGACTTCGGCGACGCCAAGCCGAAGCGGCTGCTGCTGAGATACGCGCCGGTCGAGAAGCTGTGACCGCCCGGCCGCCGGTCCGAACCGGCGGCCGGGCGGACGCCGGCAGCGGGAACTACGAGAAGGGCGGGCCGGGGGGCGTTGTTACGACGGCTCCAGGCCGTGGCTGCGCAGCCAGGCCAGCGGGTCGACCGCCGAGCCGCCGCCGGGGCGCACCTCGAAGTGCAGGTGCGGGCCGGTGGAGTTGCCGGAGTTGCCGGAGTACGCGATCGGGTCGCCGGCCTTGACGGTGGTGCCGGGGGCGACCCGGTAGCTGGAGAGGTGGCAGTACCACGTCTCCGTGCCGTCCATCGCCGTCACGATCATCATGTTGCCGTACGCGCTGTTGTACTCGGTGCGCACGGTGCCGTCGGTCGCGGCCATCACCGTCGAGCCGTAGGCGACCGGGAAGTCGATGCCGGTGTGCACGGACATCCAGTTGATGCCGGCCTGGCCGAAATAGGCGCTGAGTCCGTGCTGCGCGACCGGCAGGGCGTACTTGGGGCGCAGCCGCTCCTTGCGGGCGGCCTCCGCCGCCGCCTTCCGCTGCTCGGCCTCCTGCTGCGCCTTGAGGTCGATGCGCTCCTGCGTCCGGCTGGCCCGGTCGGCGAAGTCGTCCGCCTCGGCGCTGAGGCTCTCCAGCTGGGTGTCGAGCCGGCTGTTGGCGGTGGACGGTTTCACCGGCGGCGCGTCGGCGGCGGTCGTCGACGTGTCCTTGGAATCGTCGCCGAACGAGCCGACGGACGCGGCGGCGATGCCGGCCACGCTCATCACGCACGCCGACGGCACGGCCACGGTCAGCAGCGCGGAGCGCTTGGGCGGCGTACGGCGGCGGGAACGGCTTGCGGCACGGGAGCCGGCGCGCGTGGCCGGGGCGGGCGTGACCTCCTCCTGGTCGTCCAGGAGCAGCAGGTCCTGAGCGGGATCCGCCCGGTCGGCCTCGTCCGCGGCGGGCAGCTCGCCGGTGGCGTGCAGCTCGCCCTCGGTGTGGTGGGTCTCCGCGTGGTGCGTTTCCGCGTGGTGGCTGAAGTCCTCGCCGGGCACGGCGGTCGCGGGGTTCGCGGCGCTGCCGTCGGAGTTCCACTGGGTGGCGTCGTAGGCGCCGGTGTCGAAGGCCTGCGTGCCCCACTCCCACTGCTGGGTCGGGTCGGCGGCGGTCTGCTCGGGCTGGGCCCAGGCGCTCGCGTCCCACTGGCCGCTGACGTCCGGTGCGCCGGCCTGCTGCGGGATGACGGAGAGCTGCTGGTACTCGCCGGTCCAGGCGGTGGAGTCGTACGCGCCGGTGTCGTAGGCGGTGTGCTGCGCCGCGTACGGGTCGTAGCCGGGGGACTGGTGCGTGCCGGTGGTCCACTGGGTGGCGTCGTGGGCGCCGGTGTCGTGGGCGCTGCCCTCGAGGGAGCCGAAGAGCGGGTCCGCCTCGAAGCTCGTGGCGGCCGGGTGCGTGGCGGCGTGGCCGCCGGTGGCAAAACCGTTGGCGTCGTAACCGCCGTATGTGGTGAAGTCACCGGTGGTGAAAGCGCCGTACGGGGCCTCCTGCGTGCCGTACGACGCGTGATGCGCCGCGGCGGCTTCGGAAGCCGGGGCCGGGGTGGTCATGGTCCCCGACGGGTGACGGTCGTTCACCAACTTCTCTTTCGCCTCGACAACAGGGGCTGGCAGAGCAGTGCGGCGACTGTACCCGGCGGTACGCGGGCGCGACAATCTTCGGCAGGTTTCCCTCGCGAAGGAAACGGGCATTCGGCCGTGTTTCGGGGGAGTGCAGGCACGCCCTTTGGTTTGTGTTCGACGAATGTTCGAAGTTGCTGGGCGGCGGCGACGTGCGTCGGCGCCCACTACGCACACCGCCAACCACCTCACCACTCACGCACAGGGGCTCACGGCGATCCTCCTGCCGTTGCCGCTTCGTCAGGCGACGGTGAGGCTGCCGGAGGCGCCCGCCTGCCCCGGGGTGGCGGGCGTGTCGTGCGCGGAGTCCAGGGTCCGGCGGATCTCGGCTGCCACGGCCGGGTGGACCGGGAGGGCGAAATGGCCGACCCCGGTGACGCGCACGTTCCTCGCCGGCAGGTCGGGGTGGTCGATGCGGGCGCTGTCCAGCGGGTCCATCAGATGGTCGAGGTCGCTCCAGAAGCTCACGAAGCGTGTACGGCAGCCCGGCGCGGGCAGCGTCAGTTCCTCGAGGAGGGAGGAGCCGGGGCGCATCTGGCGCACGATGGGGTGCGCGTCGGCGAGCGGCACGACCCGGGTTCCGGAGTGCGGGGTGCCGAGGGTGACGACGGTGCGCACGCGCGTGTCGCCGGCCAGGCGCTGCACGTAGTAGCGGGCGATCAGGCCGCCGAGGCTGTGGCCGACGATGTCGACACGGTCGCTGCCCGTGCGCTCGCAGATCTCCTCGACGTGTCGGCCGAGCAGCCTGGCGGCCGTGCGGATGTCGCAGGTCAGCGGCGAGTAGTTCAGCGACTCGACGTGCTGGTGGCCGTCCTGGGCGAGGGAGCGGCGCAGCAGGAGGAAGACGGAGCGGTTGTCGATGAAGCCGTGCAGGAGCACGACGGGCGGCCGGGTGCGCGTGGGCAAGGCGGCGGCGTGCGCCGCGCCCCGGTCCGGGGCGTTTTCGGCATCGGCCTCGGCGGACCCCTGGGCGGGCACCCTCGGGCGGAGGGGCGGGGTCCGGCGCTCCTGGGCGATGCCGTAGGGGTAGAGGACGAGGTGACCGGCGAGGATCGCGACGTCGAGGGCGGTCGCCTTGAGGAGGGCCATGGAGAGGCCGGTCAGGCTGCCGGGGATGCCGAGGGCGGGGAGCAGACACCGGCGCAGCGGCTCGGGGAGCAGTCCTCCGGTGAACCGTACGACCTGGCTGACCTGGGCGAGCTGCGTGAGCTGCGTGGCCTTCATGGGCCGACCTCCCGTCGGCACGCGGAAGACGGCTCTGTCTCCGTGTGCGCCCGTGGGGAGGGCCACGGAGGGTGTCGACGGAGCGACGGGCGCGACTGAGGCTTGGTTCCGTTCCGGTGAGGTCTGCGTGCCCTTCGTCCCTGTACCGGCGTCCCGGCCGGTGTCGTGGCTGCTCCCGGCGCGCGGCTCCCGGTGTCCGAGGGGAACCGGCGCAGTGAATATGTCCCACCATGTGATTTCCCCCTCTGAGCGCACCGTAAAACCGCCGGTTGCGGGATGCTGGCGATAACGTTCGTTCACTAATCGCTTCATGGAGGCAGTGATGGGTGTGGCAGCGGGTCCGATCCGCGTGGTCGTCGCCAAGCCGGGGCTCGACGGTCACGATCGTGGGGCCAAGGTGATCGCGCGTGCACTGCGGGACGCCGGCATGGAGGTCATCTACACGGGCCTCCACCAGACGCCCGAGCAGATCGTCGACACCGCGATCCAGGAGGACGCCGACGCGATCGGCCTGTCCATCCTCTCCGGCGCCCACAACACGCTTTTCGCGGCGGTCATCGACCTGCTCAAGCAGCGCGACGCCGAGGACATCCTGGTCTTCGGCGGCGGCATCATCCCCGACGGGGACATCCCCGGGCTGAAGGAGAAGGGCGTCGCCGAGATCTTCACCCCCGGCGCCACGACCGCGTCCATCGTGGACTGGGTCCGGACGAACGTACGGCAGCCCGCCGGCGCGTAGGACCGCCTGCGTGGCGGGCCGCGCCGCTGCGGTGCGGAGCCTGCGCGCGGCCTGCGCCCGGTGGCCGGGCATTGCCCGTGCGGGGCCGGGGGTGCGCCGGTGCGACGACGCCCGGGGCTGTGCGACGGCCCGGAGCCTGGGCAACGACACTCGGGGCCGGGCGCCGGGCTCGGACCGTGGTGGAGCCCGGACTGTGGCGGAGCCCTGACTGCGGTGGGGCAGATGGGTGGCGTCCGGCGCGGGTCGTGCACCACCGGTCGTGGCTCCGGCCGTACGCCTCCGGAGAGGGCGCGCTGCCGCCCGGTCGCCGGACGCGCGCACCACGCCCGCTCCTCGTCGCCGCCCGGCCGGCCGGACGGATGCGCCCCTTGTCAGCCGGTCGTCGCGGGCGCCCCTGCCGGCTCCGCCCCCAGTTCCTCGGCCATCGCCGCGCGCAGGCGCAGGGTGGTCACCAGGCGCTGGAAGGCCTCGGCCCAGTATCCGCCCGCCCCCGGTGAGCCGTCCTCCGGCTCCTCCGGCACGGCCATCAGCCCGGCGAGTCGGTCGGCCTCGGCCGGGTCGAGGCAGCGTTCGGCCAGGCCCATGACCCCGCTGAAGCTCCACGGGTAACTACCCGCGTCCCGCGCGATGTTGAGCGCGTCGACCACGGCCCGGCCCAGGGTCGGCGCCCAGGGCGTCGCGCACCCGCCGAGCAGCTGGAACGCCTCGGACAGACCGTGCGTCGCGATGAACCCGGCCACCCACTCGGCCCGTTCGCCGGCCCCCAGCGTGCCGAGCAGCTTGGCCCGCTCGGCCAGTGACACCGCGCCCGGACCGGCCGCCTCGGGTACGGAGGGCGCGCCCAGCAGCGCCCGCGCCCAGCGGGAGTCCCCCTGCCGGACCGCCGCCCGGCACCAGGCGGCGTGCAGCTCGCCCTGCCAGTCGTCCGCGACCGGCAGTTCGAGTATCTGCTCGGGCGTGCGCCCGCCCAGCCGGTCCGGCCACGTCCCCAGCGGCGCCGCCTCCACCAGCTGTCCGAACCACCAGGACCGCTCACCCCGGCCGGCGGGGGCCTTGGCCACGACCCCATCGCGCTCCATGCCCGCGTCGCACTCGTGCGGCGCCTCCACGGCGATCGTCGGCCTGTCCCGCGTGTGGTCGAGGGCGACGCAGGCCGCGGCCCGGACGGCCATCCGCGCGGCCAGCGCCGAGCCGGGAAGCGCCGACAGCAGCTCCGCCGCCGTCGCCCGTACGTTGCGGCTGCGGTCGGCCAGGGACTGCTCCAGGAACGGTTCGTCCTCGGCGGACAGGCGCGTGCGCAGCGAGTCCAGGAACATCAGCCGGTCCTCGGCGCGCTCCGTCGCCCAGGTGGACTGCAGCAACTCGCGCGCCGCTGCCGGATCGTGGGCGCGTATCGCCGCGAGCAGGGCGACCCGCTCGGCGAACAGGCCCTCCTCCCACAGTCGGCGCACCTGATCCGCGTCGTCCAGGCGCGGCAGCGACGCGCCCCCGCCCGGCGTCGCACGCAGCGCGAACCGCCAGTCGGGGTTGAGCCGTGCGAGCCACAGGGCGCGCGGACCGGCGAACGCCAGTGCCGCCGGCCGCAGGTCCGTGCGGCCCCGTGCCGCGTCCAGGAGGGCGGGCAGCGCCTCCGGTGGCGGTGCGAAACCGCGGGAGTTGGCCGCCGCGAGCCACTGGGGCAGCAGCTCCATGAGGTCGGGCGCCGTGCCTCTGCGGCCACCGCCGCCCTGGCCCGGACGGTCCGCCAGGAGCATCGTGAGCCTGCGGGCCGCGGCGGCGGGCAGGGGCGGCCGCGCATCGTGCGGGGCCGGCTCGGGACGCCGGGCCGGGCGCGCGGGACGCAGCCCGGCGCGGCGGCGCACGGTCTCCTCGGCCGCGGCGTCCAGCAGCGCCACCGGCGCGTCCCGGCCGGGGGCGCCGGCCCGGGGCGGGCGCCGGTCGGTGCCCAGCAGCGCGGTGGTGACGAGGTCCTCCCACGCGGACGGCCCGGACGTGTCGGCGGAGCCGGAAGCGGCGGCGGTGGTGTCGGAGATGCCGGTGCCGGCGGTGGTGGCGCCGGCGGTCGTGGCGGTGGAGACGGGTGACGAGGTCGGCGCGGTCGTGTTCACGGCGTTCCCTTCGGGCCGTTCGGGGACGGGCGGGAGTCTCGGAGGGCGGCGGGCCGGGCGGTCAGCACAGCGCCACCACCTCTCCCGTGGCCGGCGACCAGGCCGTCAGCGGGGTGAAGCCCTGGTGGCCGCACTCGCCGAAGACCTTGACCGGCGCACCGCCCGAGAGGGCGACCAGACGCCACAGGCCGGGGCGGGCGCGGGCGGCGGGGGTGAGGGGCAGCGCCGCGTCCTCGTCGGCGTCCGCCAGCTGCCAGGACTCCCCGTCCGGGGTGGGGACGACCCGCTCCAGCGTCACCGGGACCGCCTCGAGCCACGGGTCGGCACGCAGCGCCTCGCCGTAGCGGGCCGCCGCGACCGTCGTCGTCACGCCCGGCGGCCGTATCACCGCCGGAGCGGCCGGTGCGAACTGCTCACCGAGCGCCGCGCGCGACCGGCCGGCGCCCGCATGGGCGGACACTTCCGCGTCCAGGGCCAGGCCCACCGGCAGCGCCAGCTCGGGGGCGCGGCCCGCCGCTCCGTAGGACAGAAGCAGCGCGGTGCGGCCCGACTCGGCGCCGTAGAGCCAGATGCGACGCGTCGTCAGCTTGCCGTCGGACGTGTCGTACTGGGCGAGGACCAGCCATCGGTCCCGCACCGGCGGGCCGTCCGCCGAGGTGGGCAGGCCGACGCGGGAACGGACCGTGGTGGCCAGGTCCTCCGGCAGCAGATCACGACGCAGCCAGCCCTGGTCGAGCAGGTGGAGCAGCGCGCACTCCTCCAGCAGCCGGACCGGCCAGCCCGGACCGGACGCCGCTATGGCCCCGAACTCCCGCACGCGGGCGGCCAGCCCGGGCGCCTGGGCGTCGACCATCCGGGCGGCGGTCTCCTCCCACAGGCCGTACCCGGCCTGCTCCGCCGCGGCCAGGCCGCCGCGCAGCAGGTCCGCCAGGCGCTGCTCCAGCTCGGTCGCGCCCGCGGTGATGCGCTCGGCCCGCCGCTCCGCCCGGCGCCGCGACGCCTCCGGATCGGCGGAACCGGCCGCGGCCCCCTCCGCTCCCCCCGTCCGCTTCTCAGCGGCCCGCTTGCGCCGGCCCGCCAGCCACTGCTCGGCCCAGTCCGGAGCCGAGCCCGCCGGCACCGCGCCGTCGCCGCCCGCCCAGAGCAGCAGCAGCCCCAGCGCGTGCTTGCACGGGAACTTCCGGCTCGGGCAACTGCACTTGTACGCCGGCCCCGCGGCGTCCGCGATGTCGACGACCGTCTGATACGGCTTGCTGCCGCTGCCCTTGCACAGCCCCCACACCGTCCCCTCGTCGGAACTGCCCGTCTCGGACCACGGTCCGGCCGTGCCGAGTTTGCTTCCCGCTTTGCGCGACGCGGTGTCAGGCGCCAGTGCCAGCACCTGGTCCGCGGTCCAGCGCACCCCCTGCTGAGTCATGTCCCCGAAGGTAGGACCTGCCACTGACAATCGGTCCCGCCAACCGGGCCGCGAGCGCGTTTGCCCAGGTCGGAACGGATTGTCAGTGGCGTGGTGCACGGTGGACACCAGATCCGAACCGGCAGAGCTGGAGGGGGACTCAGCCATGTCTGTGTCCGTAGAACCGACGTCCGTCGACCCGAGCCAGAACGGCTCCGCGCCCGCGAACCAGGAAGCGCTGCGCCCGCACGCCGAGGACGCCTTCGCGGACGAACTCGCCGCGCTGGCCGCGCAGGACGACCGTCCGCGGCCGGCCCGCTGGAAGCTGTCACCGTGGGCGGTGGCGACCTATCTCCTCGGCGGCACCCTGCCCGACGGCACGGTCATCACGCCGAAGTACGTGGGGCCGCGCCGCATCGTGGAGGTCGCCGTCACCACCCTCGCCACCGACCGCGCCCTGCTCCTGCTCGGCGTGCCCGGCACCGCCAAGACCTGGGTGTCCGAGCACCTGGCGGCGGCCGTCAGCGGCGACTCGACACTGCTCGTCCAGGGCACCGCCGGCACACCGGAGGAGGCCATCCGCTACGGCTGGAACTACGCCCAGCTGCTCGCGCACGGCCCCAGCCGCGACGCCCTGGTGCCCAGCCCGGTGATGCGGGCGATGGCGGAGGGGATGACCGCCCGCGTCGAGGAGCTGACCCGCATCCCGGCCGATGTGCAGGACACGCTGATCACGATCCTGTCGGAGAAGACCCTGCCCATACCGGAACTGGGCCAGGAGGTGCAGGCGGTCCGCGGGTTCAACCTGATCGCGACGGCCAACGACCGCGACCGCGGGGTCAACGACCTGTCCAGCGCCCTGCGCCGCCGCTTCAACACCGTCGTCCTGCCGCTGCCGGACAGCGTCGAGGCGGAGGTCGACATCGTCTCGCGGCGCGTCGACCAGATCGGCCGTTCCCTCGACCTGCCGGCCGTGCCGGAGGGCGTGGAGGAGATCCGCCGGGTGGTCACCGTCTTCCGCGAGCTGCGCGACGGCGTCACGGCCGACGGCCGGACGAAGGTGAAGTCGCCCAGCGGCACGCTCTCGACGGCGGAGGCCATCTCCGTCGTGACCAACGGGCTTGCCCTGGCCGCCCACTTCGGCGACGGCGTGCTGCGGCCGAGCGACGTCGCCGCGGGCATCCTCGGCGCCGTCGTCCGCGATCCGGCGGCCGACCGGGTCGTGTGGCAGGAGTACCTGGAGGCGGTCGTCCGCGAGCGCGACGGCTGGAAGGACTTCTACCGGGCCTGCCGGGAGGTGAGCGCGTGAGCGGCTACGAGAGGAACCCGGCGGGGGGCCTCGCGCGGGACCTCGTGCACGGGGCGCCGGCCGCGGCCCGCACGGGAGAGGACGACGACCTGGGCTGGCCCGAGCCCAAGCCCAAGCCGCAAGGGGGACGGTGTGGCAGGCACTGAGGTGACGGGGAACGGGCGGGCGCACGCCGGGCCGCTGCTGCTCGGCGTGCGGCACCACGGACCGGGATCGGCGCGGGCCGTGCGGGCGGCGCTCGACGCCGCCCGGCCCCGGGTCGTGCTGATCGAGGGACCGCCCGAGGCGGACCCGCTGATCCCGCTCGCGGCCGACGAGGACATGCGCCCGCCGGTCGCCCTGCTCGCCCATGCCGTGGACGAACCCGGCCGGTCGGCCTTCTGGCCGCTGGCCGAGTTCTCCCCGGAATGGGTGGCGATCCGCTGGGCCCTGGACCACGACGTGCCGGCCCGCTTCATCGATCTGCCGGCCACGCACACGCTGGCGTGGGTGAAGGCGGAGGAGGGCGAGCCGGACGGGTCCGGCGGATCCGACGGGGCGGACGGATCCGACGGGGCGGACGGCTCCGCGGGGAGGACCGGCGAAGGGGACGCCGGAAGCGGGGAGCGCGGGGAGGCGGGCGCCGAGGACGCCGGGGCGCCGGATTCCGCCGTCCGGGTCGATCCGCTCGCGGTGCTCGCCGAGACCGCCGGGTACGACGACCCCGAGCGCTGGTGGGAGGACGTCGTCGAGCACCGGGGACGCGGGGAGCAGGACGCCTTCGCCCCGTTCGCGGCGCTCGAGGAGGCCATGGGGGCGCTGCGGGAGGAGTACGGCAGCGGGGGCCACGAACGGGACCTCGTACGGGAGGCGCACATGCGGCTCCAGGTGCGGGCGGCGCGGCGCGAGTTCGGGGACGACGGTGTGGCCGTGGTGTGCGGGGCGTGGCACGTGCCCGCGCTGCGGCAGCAGGTCACCGTCGCCGCCGACCGGGCCCTGCTGAAGGGCCTGCCCAAGGTCAGGGCCGACATGACCTGGGTGCCGTGGACCCACCGCAGGCTGTCCCGCGCGAGCGGATACGGGGCGGGGATCGATTCGCCCGGGTGGTACGCGCATCTGTTCGCCGCGCCCGACCGGCCGATCGTGCGATGGATGACCAAGGTGGCGGGCCTGCTCCGGGAGGAGGACCGCATCGTCTCCTCGGCGCACGTCATCGAGGCGGTGCGGCTGGCCGAGACGCTCGCCGCGATGCGGGGCCGCCCGCTGGCCGGGCTGAGCGAGACCACCGACGCCGTGCGGGCCGTCATGTGCGAGGGCGCGGACGTGCCGCTGGCGCTGGTGCACGACCGGCTGGTCGTCGGGGACGTGCTGGGGGAGGTGCCGGAGTCGGCGCCGGCCGTGCCGCTGCAGCGGGACCTCGCCCGGCTCCAGAAGCGGCTGCGGCTCAAGCCGGAGGCGCTGGAGCGGGAGCTGGAGCTGGACCTGCGCAAGGAGACCGACGCCGGACGCAGCAGGCTGCTGCACCGGCTGCGGCTGCTCGGCATCGGCTGGGGCGAGCCGGCGCGGTCGCGGGGCAGCACGGGGACGTTCCGGGAGACCTGGCGGCTGCGCTGGGAGCCGGAGCTGTCCGTGCGGGTCGCGGAGGCCGGCGTGTGGGGGACGACCGTCCTGTCCGCCGCGACGGCGAAAGCGGAGGCCGACGCCGCCTCCGCGCCGGGCCTCGCCGACGTCACCGCCCTCGCCGAGCGCTGTCTGCTCGCGGAGCTGCCGGACGCCCTCCCGACGGTGATGCGGATCCTGGCGGACCGCGCGGCCCTCGACGCGGACGTGGGCCACCTCGCCCAGGCCCTGCCGGCGCTGGTCCGTTCACTGCGCTACGGCGATGTGCGCGGCACCGGCACCGCGGCGCTCGCGGAGGTCGCCGCGGGCCTCGCCGAGCGGGTCTTCGTCGGGCTGCCCCCGGCCTGCGCCGCGCTCGACGCGGACGCGGCGGAGGAGATGCGCCGCCATGTGGACGCGGTGCACGGGGCGGTCGGCCTGCTCGGCGACGACCCCGCACCGGGCCATGGCGACCTGCGGAGCCGCTGGCAGGGGGTGCTGCGGGTGCTGTCCGCGCGGGAGACCGTGCCCGGCGTCATCCGCGGACGCGCGGTGCGGCTGCTTCTGGACGACGGCGAGCTGGCCCGGGAGGAGGCGGCCCGGCTCATGGGCCTCGCGCTCTCCCCGGGCACGCCGCCCGGTGACGCGGCGGCCTGGATCGAGGGGTTCGTCGGCGGCGGGGGCGGCGGAATGCTGCTCGTGCACGACGAACGGCTGCTCGGGCTGGTGGACGACTGGCTGACCGGGGTGCCGGCCGACGCGTTCACGGACGTGCTGCCGCTGCTGCGGCGCACCTTCTCGGCCTACGAGCCGGGAGTGCGCAGAACGCTCGGCGAGCTGGTCCGGCGCGGGCCGGGCAAGGGCGCCGACGGCAGGGTCGCGGGGGCGGGGACACCCGGCTTCGCGGCCGATCTCGACGCGGAGCGCGCCGCCGCGGTGCTGCCGGTGGTGCGGCTGCTGCTCGGGCTGGACGCGCCGGGCGGGGACGGGGCGCCGGCCGTGTCGGTCGCGAGGGCCGTGCCGAGCGCGGGAGCGGCAGCGGGATCGACAAGGACGGCGGGGCCCGGGTTGGCGGGTGTGACGCAGTGAACGGGGGCGGGAGCGCGGTGGACGAGTCGGCTGCGAAAGGGGCGGTTGTGGCGGGGTCGGCTGCGGAAGCGGCGGTCGTGACGGGCTCGGGGCCGGGCGGCCGGGCGGCCGTGGAGGAGGCTGTGGTGACGAACGGGGGCGTGGCGGAGGCCGGTGAGCGGCTGCGGCGGTGGCGGCTGGTGCTCGGCGGGGACTCGGCCGACGGCACCGGGTGCGCGCTGAGCGGGCGGGACGCCGCGATGGACGGTGCCCTCGCCGCCCTCTACGGGAGAGCGGACAAAGGGCGTACGGGCAAGGACCGTTCGGCGGGACTCGGGGCCTCCGCGCCGTCCGTGGCGCGCTGGCTCGGGGACATCCGGACGTACTTCCCGTCCTCGGTGGTCCAGGTGATGCAGCGTGACGCCATCGACCGGCTGGGGCTGTCGGCTCTGCTGCTCGAGCCGGAGATGCTGGAGGCCGTGGAGGCGGACGTGCACCTCGTCGGCACGCTGCTGTCGCTGAACAAGGCGATGCCGGAGACCACCAAGGAAACGGCACGGGCCGTCGTGCGCAAGGTGGTCGAGGACCTCGAGAAGCGCCTCGCCACCCGCACCCGGGCCACGCTCACCGGCGCCCTCGACCGCAGCGCCCGCATCAACCGGCCCCGCCACCACGACATCGACTGGAACCGCACGATCGCGGCCAACCTCAAGCACTATCTGCCCGAGTACCGGACGATCGTGCCGGAGCGGCTCATCGGCTACGGGCGTGCCTCCCAGTCGGTGAAGAAGGAGGTCATCCTCTGCATCGACCAGTCGGGGTCGATGGCGGCGTCCGTGGTGTACGCGTCGGTGTTCGGGGCGGTGCTGGCGTCGATGCGGTCCATCAGCACGCGGCTCGTCGTCTTCGACACGGCGGTGGTCGACCTCACCGACCAGCTCGACGACCCGGTCGACGTCCTCTTCGGCACCCAGCTCGGCGGCGGCACGGACATCAACCGGGCGCTGGCGTACTGCCAGTCGCAGATCACCCGGCCCTCCGAGACGGTGGTCGTGCTCATCAGCGACCTCTACGAAGGGGGGATACGCAACGAGATGCTGAAGCGGGTGGCGGCGATGAAGGCGTCGGGGGTGCAGTTCGTGACGCTGCTCGCGCTGTCGGACGAGGGGGCGCCCGCCTACGACCGGGAGCACGCGGCGGCGCTCGCCGGGCTCGGCGCGCCGGCCTTCGCCTGCACGCCCGACCTCTTCCCGGAGGTGATGGCGGCGGCGATCGAGAAGCGGCCGCTGCCGATACCGGACACCGCGTGACGGGGGGCTGCGATGGAGAGGCGCGGCATGCGGTGGCGGGCGCGGGGCGTACGGCAGCGGGCGTGCACGGGGACGTGCGGGGCGCGGTCGGCTCGGCGTCCGGGGCGGTGACGTCGGCGGCCGGTGGGGCCACGCCGCCGGCCGAGGAGGCGGTCTCGGCCGCCGTGCCGCCGGTCGCCGCGTCGGCCCTGGCCGGCGTGGGACCTGTCGCCGACCGGGCCGTGACCGGCGTCGCTCCCGTGCCGGTCGCGCGGTGACCGGCGTGCGATCGGTGGCCGTCGGCGCGGCGTCCGGCGCGCGGCCCGTGGCCGTCGGCGCGGTGCACGGGGCCTTGCCGGTCGCCGTCGGCGCGGTGGCCGGCGCCGCACCGCCGCCCACGCGGTGGACGCCGCGAGCGGGTTTCGTGGCCGCCGGCGTCCGCCCGGTCGTCGGCGGTGTCGCCGAGGGCGTGCCGTCGGTCGCCGACGGCGTGGTCGGCGACGTCCGCCCGGTCGTGGGCGGCGTGGCCGCGGACGTACCGGCGTACACGGGCGGCGTCTGCGCCGACGTGCCGCCCTACGCCACCGGACTGGCCGGTCAGGTCACCGCCGACCCCACGGGCGCCGTACTGCCGCCGCGGGCGCACTCCGTCGTGGACGCCGCGACCGGGTTGGCGCACGGCGTGGCGGGCGACGTCCGTTCCTTCGCGGGTGGCGTCACGGACGCCGTACCGCCCCCCGCGCACGGCGTGACCGACCGGACCCGGGACTTCGCCGAGGGCGTCGCGACGGAGGTTCCGCCGTTCGCGTACGGCGTCACCGGAACCGTGCGGCCGGCCGTGGGCGGCGCCACGGGGGCCGTGCAGCCGGTGGCGGGCGGCATCACGGGGACCGTCCGGCCGCTCGTGGACGGCGTCCCGGGCAGCACGGAGACGCTGGCCCACGGCGTCTCCGCTCAGGCCGGCGGCTTCGCCGAGGGCGTCTCGGCGGAGGCGTCCCCCTTCGTCGGAATCACCGGTGAGACGGCCCCGTTCGCGCACGGCGTCGCGGGCGGCGCCGGGACCCTCGTCGAGGGCGTCGCCGCGGACGCGGCCTCCGTCACCCACACCGTGTAGCCGACCGACCCACCCGGCCGATCACGGAGGATCACGGTGGATCCCGGCCGCCCCCGGTGGGCGGCGACCCACCCCACCCCATCCCTGTCGGCCTTCACCCCCACTCACACTCCCACCCCCACCCCCCCCACTCAGCCCCGCAGCCCCCGCCCGGTCGGCCGAAAGCCGTCGGCTCGGCCGGGCGGAACCTGCGGCCGGGGTCCGGCGGCCCCATTGGGGTGGGAGCCGCCGGGGCCGGGCCCCGCACGGGAGCGCCCACGCGCTTCCCCGGGGTGGTGAGAGGGACCTCACCGGGCGTGCGCCAGCCCGGTGAGGTCCTGCCCCGGCCTGTGACAGGGCGGAGAACGGCCGATGTCGGAGTCCTCACCGCGGCACTGGGTGCCGGTGAGTCCGGCATCATGTGACAGGTATCACCGCTCAGGCGTGACCCGCGATTTAGAGACCCTCCGCAAGCGGCGATAACCTGCGAGACGGACATGCCGCGCGCTCGGACACCGTGTGCGCTTCCCTTGTGACACATGCGGTCGTCACGTTGCCCTTCGCGGCACGCCCACGCATCCAACGAACCGCGAGATCACTGATAGGGACGGAAGCGCGTGGACCTGTTCGAGTACCAGGCGAGGGACCTCTTCGCCAAGCACGATGTACCGGTGCTGGCCGGTGAAGTCATCGACACGCCTGAGGCGGCGCGCGAGATCACCGAGCGTCTGGGCGGCAAGTCCGTCGTCAAGGCGCAGGTGAAGGTCGGTGGTCGCGGCAAGGCGGGCGGCGTGAAGCTGGCCGCCACCCCGGACGAGGCCGTCGCCCGCGCGACGGACATCCTCGGGATGGACATCAAGGGCCACACGGTCCACAAGGTGATGATCGCCGAGACCGCCCCGGAGATCGTCGAGGAGTACTACGTCTCCTTCCTCCTCGACCGTGCCAACCGCACGTTCCTCTCCATCGCCTCCGTCGAGGGCGGCATGGACATCGAGGAGGTGGCGGCCACCCGTCCGGAGGCCGTCGCCAAGACGCCGGTGGACGCCATCGACGGCGTGACCCCCGAGAAGGCCCGCGAGATCGTCGAGGCCGCCAAGTTCCCGGCCGAGGTCGCCGACAAGGTCGCCGACGTGCTGGTGAAGCTGTGGGACGTCTTCATCAAGGAGGACGCCCTCCTGGTCGAGGTGAACCCGCTGGCCAAGGTCGCCTCCGGCGAGGTCATCGCCCTCGACGGCAAGGTGTCGCTGGACGACAACGCCGAGTTCCGTCACCCCGACTTCGAGGAGCTCCACGACAAGGCCGCGGCCAACCCGCTCGAGGCCGCCGCCAAGGAGAAGAACCTCAACTACGTCAAGCTCGACGGCGAGGTCGGCATCATCGGCAACGGCGCCGGTCTCGTGATGAGCACCCTGGACGTCGTCGCGTACGCCGGTGAGAAGCACGGCAACGTCAAGCCCGCCAACTTCCTGGACATCGGCGGCGGCGCCTCCGCCCAGGTGATGGCGAACGGCCTGGAGATCATCCTCGGCGACCCGGACGTCAAGTCCGTCTTCGTCAACGTCTTCGGCGGCATCACCGCCTGCGACGAGGTCGCCAACGGCATCGTCCAGGCGCTGAAGCTGCTGGAGGACCGCGGCGAAGAGGTCACCAAGCCGCTGGTCGTCCGTCTCGACGGCAACAACGCCGAGCTGGGCCGGCAGATCCTCACCGACGCCAACCACCCGCTGGTGCAGCGCGTCGACACCATGGACGGTGCGGCCGACAAGGCCGCCGAGCTCGCCGCAGCCGCCAAGTAAGCACCGAGGACGAGGACATCCACACACCATGTCTATCTGGCTCAACAAGGACAGCAAGGTCATCGTCCAGGGCATGACGGGCGCAACGGGCATGAAGCACACCAAGCTCATGCTCGGCGACGGCACCAACGTCGTGGGCGGCGTGAACCCGCGCAAGGCGGGGCAGACCGTGGACTTCGACGGCACCGAGGTACCGGTCTTCGGCACCGTCAAGGAGGCCATCGAGAAGACCGGCGCCAACGTCACCGTGATCTTCGTGCCGGAGAAGTTCACCAAGGACGCGGTCGTCGAGGCGATCGACGCCGAGATCCCGCTGGCCGTCGTGATCACCGAGGGCATCGCCGTGCACGACTCGGCCGCCTTCTGGGCGTACGCCGGCAAGAAGGGCAACAAGACCCGGATCATCGGCCCGAACTGCCCCGGCATCATCACGCCGGGCGGCTCGAACGTCGGCATCATCCCGGGCGACATCACCAAGCCGGGCCGCATCGGCCTGGTGTCGAAGTCCGGCACGCTGACGTACCAGATGATGTACGAGCTGCGGGACATCGGCTTCTCGACGGCCGTCGGCATCGGTGGCGACCCGATCATCGGGACCACGCACATCGACGCGCTCGCCGCGTTCGAGGCCGACCCCGACACCGACCTGATCGTCATGATCGGCGAGATCGGCGGCGACGCCGAGGAGCGGGCCGCGGACTTCATCGCGAAGAACGTGACCAAGCCGGTCGTCGGCTACGTCGCGGGCTTCACCGCCCCGGAGGGCAAGACCATGGGTCACGCCGGCGCCATCGTCTCCGGCTCGTCCGGCACCGCCCAGGCGAAGAAGGAGGCCCTCGAGGCCGCCGGCGTCAAGGTCGGCAAGACCCCGACCGAGACGGCCAAGCTGGCGCGCGAGATCCTCGCCGGCTGAACCGCCCCGCTGCCCGCACCGCCGGCAGCGTCCGCGTCGCGCGCACCCCGCGGTGACGCGCGTCAGGGCGAGCAGCGCCGGAAGGGCCCGCACCCGTCGCCGGGTGCGGGCCCTTCCGCGTCCCCTCCCCTCCGCGCGACGGATCGGCCCTCCTCCACGCGCCCGGCTCAGCGGGGGTCGGGCACCAGCCGCCCCGGCCCGTTCACGGCCTCCTCGCGCAGCTTGGCCCGCAGCGCCGCCTGCTCCTGCGACAGCGGGCCGGGCGCGGCGCGCGGTGGCACCCCGCGGACCGTCTCGCCGGGCGGCACCGGCGGCTCGTACCGCGTCGGAGCCGTCAGCAGCGTCAGCGCCGTCGCGCCGATCAGGGCGACGGTGAAGGCGATGGCGGCCCGCGTCCAGAACTGCGCCCTGCGCTCGCTGCCGCCGCGCACCGCGTACGGCTTGGGCGCCCGCAGCCGCTCCGTGGCGGCCAGCCCGGCCAGCCGCCGGTTCAGCTCGGCCGGGTCGGACAGGTCCGGCAGCCGGGCGGCGACCTCCTCGCGCGCGTGCAGCAGCCGGCTCGCCGCGGCGCGCGTGCTCGCCTCCGTCTCCGCCGCGGTCTCGGGCAGGCCCAGGCCGACGCCGTCGTGCAGCAGCAGCGTGCGGCGGTAGGAGGGCGGGAGGGTCAGCAGGACGTTCAGCAGCGCGCGGTCGGCCGGGTCGGCGGGCGGCGCCTCCGGATGCCGGTGGCGGGGGCGGAGCCGGTGCCAGGGGGAGAGGGCGTACTCGTAGGCCGCCGCCCGCACCCAGCCCGCAGGGTCCCGGTCGACGGCCACCTCCGGCCAGCGCTGCCAGGCCAGCTGGAAGGCCCGCTCCACGGACTCGCGGGCGAGTTCGCGCCGGCCGGTGAGCAGATAGGCCTGGCGGACGAGGGCGGGCGCGCAGAAGGCGTAGAGGGCGTCGAAGGCCTGGGCGGGCGTCTGCGGGGGCGGCCCGGCGAGGGGGACGGCGACGACCGGGAGGGGGCCGGTGTCGTCGTCGGCGGGGGCCGGTTCCGACGGCGTGTCCGGGGCCGGAGCCGGTTCCGGGTCCTGTTCGAGCTGTGATTCGAGCTGTGTTTCGGGCTGTGGATCAAGCTGTGATTCGGGCTGTGGTTCGGGCTGCGCGTCCGATGCGGCCACGGCCGTTTCCGCCCCGACGCCGGCGGTTCCGGACGACCGGTGACCCGGTGTCACCTCCGCCTCGGCGGAGGGAGCTTGCGCGGCAGCCGCCACATCCTCCGGCGGAGTGGTCAGCAGGGCCGCGTACGCCTCGCGTTTGCGGCCCCGCGGAGTCGTACGGCCGGACTCCCACGCCCGCACCGTCTCGCGGGGCACGCCGAGGCGCTGCGCGAGCTGAGCCTGCGTCAGTCCGCTTCGCTCGCGCAGACGTCGGCGCTCCTTGGGAGGGGGGAGCGGGGTCGCGGGGCTCTGCTTCACCGGGCACCCTTTCGTACGAAAATGCGCATAAACATATATTGAGCGACACATCGGAGGTTCGCCCGTTACACCGGAAAAGCGCGTGTCGTTGGGACCATGGCCGTCGTGACCCTGATGACCCCCCGCCGTTCACCGTTGTCGCTCCTGCTCGGCCGGCTGCGCGCCAGGCTGCGGGGCCGCTCGCCCGGGGTGGCCGCCGGCCTCCTGGGCGGGGCGGTCGCCGCAGGGCTGGGGCTCGGCTCGTTCGCGGTGCTGGTGATCGTGCTGTGGATCAGCTCGCCCTACCCGGACAGCGGGCCCGGGGGAGCGCTGCACGTCGCCGCCGCGCTGTGGCTGGCGGCGCACGGCGTCGAACTCGTCCGCGCCGACACCCTCTCCGGCGTGCCCGCCCCCGTGGGCGTCGCCCCGCTGCTGCTGCTCGCGCTGCCGGTGTGGCTGCTGCACCGGGCGGGACGGGACGCCGTGGACGGGCTGGACGGGCGGACCGTGGTGAGCGCGCGCACGGCGTGGGCGGGAGTGGTGCTGGGCTACCTCACGGTCGGCGCCGCCGCCGCGGGGTACGCGGCGGGCGGGTTCCTGCGGCCGTCCTGGCCCTGGACGTGCCTGTGCCTGCCGCTGGCCGCCGCGGTGGCCGGGGGCGTGGGGGTCTGGACGGCGTACGGCCGCCCCCGCGAGCCCGTGGACGGTGTGGTGGCGCTGTTGCCGGGCGTGGTGCGGCGGCTGCTGCGCGGCGCGGCCGGGCGGGCGCGGCTGGACTGCGCGGTACGGGCGGCGGGCGCCGGGGCCGCGGTGCACGTCGGGGGCGGGGCGGTGCTGGTGGCGTCGTCACTCGTGTGGCACGGCGAGGCGGTGCGCGATGCCTTCGGGCAGCTGGCGCAGGGGTGGTCGGGGCGGTTCGCGGTGCTGCTGCTGTGCGTGGCGCTGGTGCCGAACGCGGCGGTATGGGCCGCGGCGTACGCGCTGGGGCCGGGGTTCGCGCTCGGCGCGGGACACGTGGTGGCGCCGGGGGCGTCCGATCCGGCGTCGCTGCTGCCGCCGTTCCCGTTGCTGGCGGCGGTGCCGCAGGAAGGGCCCGGCGGGCCGCTGAACTGGGCGACGGGCGTGGTGCCGGTGGCGGCCGGGGTGACGGTGGGGTGGTTCGTGGCGCGGGGCCGCGAGCGGTCGCCGGTGCGGACGGCGGGCGTGGCCGGGATGGCGGCGGTGCTGTGCGCGGCGGCGCTGGCGGTGCTGGCGGGGCTGGCGGGCGGGCCGCTCGGCAACGGGGCGCTGTCGCGGTTCGGCCCGGTGTGGTGGCAGGTCGGTGCGGCGGCGCTGGTGTGGACGGTGGCGGCGGCGGTCCCCGTCGCGGTCACGGCACAGGTGCTGCGCGGCGGCCGGAACGCCGTGGCCGCGGGCCTCGGCCCCCGCCGCCCGCGCAGGAGGAAGACGCCCAGGACGCTGCCGAGGCCGACGCCGCCGCCCCGCACCCCCCGGCCCCTGGCGGGCGACCGCTACGACCTGCTGCCCGCGGATCCGGTCCCGGGCCTCGCCCTGCACCTCGTGCCGAACTCCGCCCCGAGCCACTCGTCGAACCCCGTACCGGCCCCGCCGGCCCCATCAGCCCCACCCCCGGCCCCACCGGCCGCCAGTCCGCCGAAGCCGCCCACGTCCGCCGACGAACCGCCGCCGGCCGCCCCCGCACCCGCGCCACCGGCCGAACCGCCCGGGCCTTCGAATCCGCCCACGTCCGAGGAGGCCTGATGCCCGAGAGGTCCGATGCCCGAGACGCCCGATGCCCGAGGAGCCTGCCGGCACACCACCGCCGAGAACGGGAACCGGCCCGTCAGCCCTCCGTCGCCCCCATCATCTCCTTCAGGTACTCCGGCATGTCCTCCGGCAGGTGCTCCACGCAGGCCTCCCTGGCCTGGCCGGTGAGGGCGTCGCTCGTGCAGGTGTAGTAGTCGTCGTAGGCGAGCCGCAGCCCGAACGACGCGGCGACCACGGCGAGCGCCAGGGACGCCGTGACCAGGCCGGTCGTCGCGGCGGTCCGCTGCGGGCGGGCGGCCTGCGCAGCGGGGGCGGCCGGGGTGGCCGGGGCCGCGGGGGCGTCCGGGTCCGGCGTGCGGGGCTTGGTGCGCAGGGCGCTCACGCCCCAGTACAGCGCGAGCGCGCCGAGCAGCAGCGCCACGTACGACCAGCTGAAGAGGGCGAAGAAGAAGGCCCACATGCCGGACAGCAGCGCATAGCGCGCGCGGCGCTGCGCCGGGTCCTTCGGGTCCCAGCGCGGGCCGGGGGCCGGGCCGCCGCCCTGGCCGTCCGGGGCGCCGCCGGGGCGCTCGCCGAACCCGCCCGAGGAACGGCCGGGCTGCCGGTCGCTCCACTGGCTGCCCCACCGCGGTCGCCGGCCCTCGCCGTCACCGCCCTGGGAGTCGTCGCCCTCGGGGCGGCGCGGCTGCCAGGGGCGGTCCGGGGCGCCCTCGGGCGGCGGGGCGAACGGGTTGTCCTCCTGCCCCTCGCCGCCGCGCCGGCCGCCGGGCGCGTCGGGAGGCGAGGCGGGGCGCTCCCGCAGCAGCACGCCGCTGCGCTCCCTCCCCGGTGCGGTCAGCGGGGGGAACGTGAGGAGTCGCAGGCTCCGGTCCGGCATCAAGTGAGCGTCTTCCCCTAGTGAATACGACTGCGTACGGCTGATCTGGCGCGAGCCGTCACCCGGGGAACGCGCAGCACCACGGCAGCGTTCCCGAGCCGGCTCCTCCCAGACGCTACCTTCCGGCCACGCCCCCGTCCCGTGGGGGCCGCCGGGTGTGCCGGTATCGTTGCTGACGGTCGGCCGCTTCGTAGGCTTCCCCGTATCCGGGGGCGCGAAGCGTTCGTACGACCATACAAAACGCTTCCCCGAGAAAGGGCCCCACCGTGGCCGCCAAGCCCGTGGCCAAGCGCCTCGTCGTCCTGGTCTCCGGATCCGGTACGAACCTCCAGGCGCTGCTCGACGAGATCGCCGCCACCGGCCCCGAGGCGTACGGCGCCGAGGTCGTGGCCGTCGGAGCCGACCGCGAGGGCATCGAGGGGCTCGCGCGGGCCGAGCGGGCAGGGCTGCCCACCTTCGTGGTGCGGGTGAAGGACCACGGGACGCGCGAGGAGTGGGACGCGGCGCTCGCCGAGGCGGTCGCCGCCCACGAGCCGGACCTCGTCGTCTCCGCGGGGTTCATGAAGATCGTGGGCAAGGAGTTCCTCGCCCGGTTCGGCGGGCGGTTCGTCAACACCCACCCCGCGCTGCTGCCCAGTTTCCCCGGCGCCCACGGCGTCCGCGACGCGCTCGCGTACGGCGCCAAGGTCACCGGCTGCACTGTCCACTTCGTCGACGACGGCGTCGACACCGGGCCGATCATCGCGCAGGGCGTGGTGGAGGTCCGGGACGAGGACGACGAGAGCGCTCTGCACGAGCGCATCAAGGAAGTCGAGCGAAGGCTGCTCGTCGAGGTCGTGGGGCTGCTGGCCCGCAACGGCTATCGCATTGAGGGACGAAAGGTAGTTATCCAGTGACCGCCGAGAGCAACAAGCGGGCCATTCGACGGGCGCTCGTCAGCGTCTACGACAAGACCGGCCTGGAAGAGCTGGCCCGCGGCCTGCACGAGGCGGGCGTGGCCCTCGTCTCCACCGGGTCCACCGCCTCTCGCATCGCCGACGCCGGCGTCCCCGTCACCAAGGTCGAGGAGCTGACCGGCTTCCCCGAGTGCCTGGACGGCCGGGTCAAGACCCTGCACCCCCGGGTGCACGCGGGCATCCTCGCCGACCTGCGCCTGGAGGACCACCAGCGGCAGCTCGCCGAGCTGGGCGTGGAGCCGTTCGACCTCGTCGTCGTGAACCTCTACCCGTTCCGCGAGACCGTGGCCTCCGGCGCCACGCCCGACGAGTGCGTCGAGCAGATCGACATCGGCGGCCCCTCCATGGTGCGCGCCGCCGCCAAGAACCACCCCTCCGTCGCCGTCGTCACCAGCCCCGCCCGCTACGGCGACGTGCTGGCCGCGGTGCGGGACGGCGGCTTCGACCTCGCCACCCGCAAGCGGCTCGCCGCCGAGGCCTTCCAGCACACCGCCGCCTACGACGTGGCCGTGGCCTCCTGGTTCGCCTCCGCCTACGCCCCCGTGGACGACTCGCAGTTCCCCGACTTCCTGGGCGCCACCTGGGAGCGCAAGAACACCCTGCGCTACGGCGAGAACCCGCACCAGCCCGCCGCCCTCTACGTCTCCGGCACGGGAGGCGGCCTCGCCGAGGCCGAGCAGCTGCACGGCAAGGAGATGTCGTACAACAACTACACCGACACGGACGCCGCCCGCCGTGCCGCGTACGACCACGACGAGCCCTGCGTCGCGATCATCAAGCACGCCAACCCGTGCGGCATCGCGATCGGCGCCGACGTCGCCGAGGCGCACCGCAAGGCGCACGCCTGCGACCCGCTGTCCGCGTTCGGCGGCGTGATCGCCGTGAACCGGCCGGTCAGCAAGGAGATGGCGGAGCAGGTCGCCGAGATCTTCACCGAGGTCATCGTCGCGCCCGACTACGAGGACGGCGCGCTGGAGGCCCTCGCCAAGAAGAAGAACATCCGCGTGCTGCGCTGCCCCGACGCACCCTCCGCCCCCGTCGAGGTCAAGCCCGTCGACGGCGGCGCGCTGCTGCAGGTCACCGACCGCCTCCAGGCCGACGGCGACGACCCGGCCAACTGGACCCTCGCGACCGGCGAGCCGCTCGGGCCCGAGGAACTGCGCGAGCTGGCCTTCGCCTGGAAGGCCTGCCGGGCCGTGAAGTCCAACGCCATCCTCCTCGCCAAGGACGGCGCCTCGGTCGGCGTCGGCATGGGCCAGGTCAACCGGGTCGACTCCGCGAAGCTGGCGGTCGAGCGGGCCGGCGCCGAGCGCGCCCAGGGCTCGTACGCGGCCTCCGACGCGTTCTTCCCCTTCCCGGACGGGCTGGAGATCCTCACCGCGGCCGGCGTGAAGGCCGTGGCGCAGCCGGGCGGTTCGGTGCGCGACGAGCTGGTCGTGGAGGCGGCGAAGAAGGCGGGCGTGACGATGTACTTCACGGGGACGCGGCACTTCTTCCACTGACGATCCCCACGTCGTCCGAGCGCTCCGTCCCCTCCGGTCCGGCGGGGGCGGGAACGCAGGCGGGCCGTGTCCCCCCGGTCACTACGGGGTGGGACACGGCCCGCGCGGCCGATGAGGGCGGACCCTGTGCTGCGGCCGGTCAGTTCTGGACGACCATCGTGCTCGCGGCCTTGTCGTGCCACCCCTGCTGGCGGCCCGACTTGTCCCAGAACGGCGACAGGTACACCAGGAGCTGGCCGATGCCGCAGGCGAAGCTGCCGACGATCGGGATGATCCAGCGGATGAACGACGAGCCCAGGCCGGGCTTTTGGCCGGTGTCGACCTTCACCACGCGGATGCCGACGGCGAGCTTGCCGAGGGTGGCGCCGACCAGACCGGTCATCAGCCACTCGTAGAGCAGACCCACGACCGCCATCACGCCGATCGCGGCGAACATGCCGGCCGCGATGCCGGAACCGGCGTCCTCCATGCAGCTGTTGTAGTCGGCGGCGCTCGGGTCGCACTCCTCGGCGGCGCCGATCGTGCCCGCCACCCCGGCGAAGCCGAGGATGAGGTAGATGACGAAGAAGGCGACGCTGTCGATCAGACGGGCGCCGAAGCGGCGGCCCATCGACGCGACGCGCGGTCCGGCCGGGTCGCCGGGGTAGCCGCCGGGGGTCTGCGGGTAGGCGGGCTGGCCCTGCGGGTAGCCGTAGGCGTCCTGCGACGGGATGCCCGGGGCCTGCGGGTAGCCGTAACCGGGCTGCTGGGGCTGGCCGTACGGCTGCTGGGGCTGCTGGGGCTGACCGTAGGGCCCCGGGTTCTGCGGCTGTCCGTACGGATTGTTGGGCGAGCCGAAACTCATGACCGATTCTCCTCCGGTGCAAAGGCGGGGACGACGCGGAATTGCGCGGAGGAACGTCACGAGCTGTGCGGTATGCCCCCCGAACATGAGCCGCGGTACTGCGCGGCCATCGTTCTTCAGCGGACTCGCGCTTGTCCAGTCGGGCCGGCGGGGTGTTGTGCAAGTGCAACCTGGCTGATCATGGGCGCGGCGGGCCCGGCGCCCGGATCGCGACCCGGATTGGAACCCGGACCGGGTCATCCGGGAGGATGGGGGGCATGACCGCCCAGATTCTCGATGGCAAGGCCACCGCAGCCGCGATCAAGTCCGATCTGACCGCCCGCGTGGCGGCGCTGAAGGAGAAGGGCGTCACGCCCGGCCTCGGCACCATCCTCGTCGGGGACGACCCCGGCAGCCAGAAGTACGTCGCGGGCAAGCACCGCGACTGCGCCCAGGTGGGCATCGCCTCCATCCAGCGCGAACTGCCCGCCACCGCCACGCAGGACGAGATCGAGGCGGTCGTCCGCGAGCTGAACGAGGACCCGGCCTGCACCGGTTACATCGTCCAGCTGCCGCTGCCCAAGGGCATCGACGAGAACCGGATCCTGGAGCTCATGGACCCGGACAAGGACGCCGACGGCCTGCACCCGATGAACCTCGGCCGGCTGGTGCTCAACGAGCCCGCGCCCCTGCCCTGCACCCCCAACGGCGTGCTCACCCTGCTGCGCCGCTACGGCGTCGAGATCAAGGGCGCCGAGGTCGTGGTCGTCGGCCGCGGTGTGACCATCGGCCGTCCGATGCCGCTGCTGCTGACCCGGCGCAGCGAGAACGCCACGGTGACCCAGTGCCACACCGGCACCCGGGACCTGTCGGCCCATCTGCGGCGGGCGGACATCATCGTCGCCGCCGCCGGTTCCGCGCACCTGATCCGCCCCGAGGACGTCAAGCCGGGCGCGGCCGTCCTCGACGTCGGCGTCTCGCGCGGCGCCGACGGCAAGATCGTGGGCGACGTCCACCCCGGCGTCGCCGAGGTCGCCGGCTGGATCTCCCCGAACCCCGGCGGCGTCGGCCCGATGACGCGGGCCCAGTTGCTCGTCAACGTCGTCGAGGCGGCTGAGCGCGGTGTCCGCTGACGAGAAGGACGACGGCCGGGGCCGGGCGGCCACCGAGACGCACGGTGATGCGCCGACAAGGAGCGAGGCCCACGTCGAATCCGGCGCCGCCGCCCCCGCCGAGCCGGTCGTCCGGGACGCGATCAGCGCGCCGGACTCCGAGGGGCGGCCCCGGCGGGTGACCCGGAGGTTCCCGCTGTTCACGCGGGACACCGCGCGCCCGGAAGGCGGCGGCCGGGCGGCCTCCGGCGACGCGCCCGCCCCGGCCCGCCAGTGGCCGATGCTCGCGGTGCTGGCCCTGGTCGGACTGGGCCTGCTGCTGACGGCGCTCGACCTGTTCCGGATCGGGACGATGCTGGTCGGCGTCGCGCTGCTGGCCGGCGCCGTACTGCGCTGGCTGCTGCCCGGCGTCGGCATGCTCGCGGTGCGCTCCCGCTTCACGGACATCGCCACGTACGGCGTCCTGGGCCTGGTGATCGTGCTGCTGGCGATGATGGTCCAGCCGAACCCCTGGCTGGAGATCCCGTTCCTCAAGGACACGCTGCACTTCACCGTGAGCACCTGACGGCCCGAAGGGCGACGGGCCGTCCCTATCCCCCGAAAGGGACGGACCGCCGCCGGGCTCCAAACTTCCGCACCTGACAGGACCAGTTCAACGCCTGTCCGTGCGCTGTGGCACGGAAGTGACCATTCCGCCAAGAAAATCGCAGGTGTGACACGCGGGACCGGCAGCGGGAACGGGAAACGGGCGTGACGCCCGGGGACACGGCAGCCGGCAACGGGCAACGGGCATGACCCCCGGGAAGCTGGGCAGGCGGACAGTGCCCCCACGGGAGTCCGGCGATCCGGTACCCCCTCGGCGGCCGCCCGGTTCTCCCCCTCCGAACGGGCGGCCGCCTTTTCCTGCCGTCACATGCGGGCCGTCACTTGCCGGCCGTCACTCGTGGGCCGTCACATGCGGGCCGGCGTCCGTGGACCGCGGGCCGGCCTCCGCAGCCTTCCCCGGTCGTGCAGGGCACGTCCCCCGACATCCGCGGCCCCGGCCCCCGGCCCCCGCCCGCCGCCCCCGCCCGCGCCCCGGCCGCCGTACGGGCGGCTGTGGGCCGGGCCACACGGACCCGGACGTCCCGCCTGCCGGATGCGCGATAGATTGACCGCTGATCTCTCTTGACGCCAAGAGATCGATCATCCGGACCCCCGGGGCAGGGACGCCCCACCGCCAGCTGTCATACGGAGAACGCCATGACCCGCACTCCCGTGAACGTCACCGTCACCGGCGCGGCCGGCCAGATCGGTTACGCCCTGCTCTTCCGCATCGCCTCCGGCCAGCTGCTCGGCGCGGACGTGCCGGTCAAGCTCCGCCTCCTCGAGATCACGCCGGCCCTGAAGGCCGCCGAGGGCACGGCCATGGAGCTGGACGACTGCGCGTTCCCGCTGCTCCAGGGCATCGAGATCAGCGACGACCCGAACGTGGCCTTCGACGGCGCCAACGTCGCCCTCCTCGTCGGCGCCCGCCCCCGCACCAAGGGCATGGAGCGCGGCGACCTCCTGGAGGCCAACGGCGGCATCTTCAAGCCGCAGGGCCAGGCCATCAACGCCCACGCCGCGGACGACATCCGCGTCCTGGTCGTCGGCAACCCGGCCAACACCAACGCCCTCATCGCGCAGGCCGCCGCCCCGGACGTCCCCGCGGAGCGCTTCACCGCGATGACCCGCCTGGACCACAACCGCGCGCTGACCCAGCTGTCGAAGAAGACGGGCACCCCGGTCTCCGAGATCAGGAAGCTCACGATCTGGGGCAACCACTCCGCCACCCAGTACCCGGACATCTTCCACGCCACGGTCGCCGGCAAGAACGCCGCCGAGGTCGTCAACGACGAGAAGTGGCTCGCCGACGACTTCATCCCGACCGTCGCCAAGCGCGGCGCCGCCATCATCGAGGCCCGTGGCGCCTCCTCGGCCGCCTCCGCCGCCAACGCCGCCGTCGACCACGTCTACTCCTGGGTCAACGGCACCCCCGAGGGCGACTGGGTCTCCATGGGCATCCCGTCGGACGGCTCCTACGGCGTCCCCGAGGGCCTCATCTCCTCCTTCCCGGTCACCTGCAAGGACGGCAAGTACGAGATCGTCCAGGGCCTGGAGATCAACGAGTTCTCCCGCGCCCGCATCGACGCGTCCGTGAAGGAGCTCGAGGAGGAGCGCGAGGCGGTCCGCGGCCTCGGCCTCATCTGAGTCCCGCGCACCCGGTTCGTCCCCGGCCCCCGGGCGGCTTCGGCCGCCCGGGGGCCGGCGCGCGCACGGCGTGCGGCGGACCCGTGGGCGGTCGTGAGCGCGGACCCGCGGGGGAGCGTGTGAGCACGTACCCGTGAGGCGGCGTGAGCGCACACCCCCCAGGGAGACGCGAATGAGCAGCCGTGAGCCGGCGGCGTCCGTACCTGTGATCGACAGGTCTACCCGTACGCCCGGGTGGGCACGGTGCGTGTGTGAGTGATTACCGAGACGGCGTGCCGTCGTATCTGACCATCCGGGTCACCGCGCAGGACGGGCCGCTCGCGGCCTTCGCGGAGCAGGAGGCGTGGGAGGCGGCGCAACGGTATCCGGATCTGATGGGCCTGGGGCTGGCGGAGTTCTTCTACGCCCGTGAGTGCGAGACGGGCGGCTGGGAGCTGCTGAGCAACGGCACCGACACGCCGCAGGGCGCCCGCGACTCGCTGGGGTCGTTCTTCCGGCTGCGGGCGAAGGGCGCCGAGGACTCCGGTGACGAACAGGCGCGGCGCAAGTGGATGGCGGCGGCCCGGCGGATGGACCGGGAGGTCGTCGACGAGGTCCGGGTGCGGGGCGAGCGCTTCCGGATCGTCCGAGCCTGCCGGTTCCTGCGCATGGGCGCCGGGGGCCCCGAGCCGCCCCGGCCGTCCGACCCGGACACGGCGCAGGTGGGGGAGGCCTACCGGCTGGGTCCGCGCACCGAAGGGTTCGTGGTCGACCCGTACACCGGTACGGGGATGTCGGCGGGCCTGCTGAAGCTGCAGCTGCTGGAGTTCACCGGGGCCTCGCCCGACGCGCCGCCGGAGATCGCCGAGGACGCGCGGCGGGCGAGGCTGGAGTATCCCGGAGGGGTGCTGCTGCCGGCCGTGTTCATGATCTCCGAGCGGTCCGAGGGCCGTTGGACCTCCTTCGCCCCTGGCGCGGCCCACGCCACTCCGCAGGGCGCCCGGGACTCCCTCGCCCACTGGCTGCGTGTGATGGCGCCCTTCACGCTCCGTCTGGACGACGAGCGGCGCGCGGAGTACGCCCGGCTCGCCGACCGCCTCGACGCCACCCGCGCCAACGTCCTCACCGTCGACGGCGTCCGCTACCGCATCACCCGCATCGAACGCCTCGTCCGCGTCGGCCCCGACGGCCCCGAGGGACCCCGCCCCTCCGACTTCGACCCCGATCCGCCCTGCGAGGTGCAGACCCGGCAGCTCAAGGAGGAAGGGCTGTGGCAGGAGGAGGACGAACCGCTGGTACTGGACGAGCGCACACAGGAGTTCATGCGCCTGGTGGAGGCCGAGGAGCAGCGGCGCAGCAGACTGCGCGAACAGCGGGGCGGCGAACGCCGCTCGCAGTGACCGGGCGCGCGCCCGCGGGTGCGCGCCCGCAGTGCTGCCCCGATGAGCCCGTGGCGCGCCCGCGGAGCTGCCCCCGATGAGCCCGTGGCGCGCCCAGCAGTGCTGCCTCCACAGCAGCCCTCGGCGCGCCTCGCGGTGCGGCCGGCAACGCAGCCCTTGGCGCGCCCCGCCGTCACGCCGCCCGCAGCGGAGGCACGCCGGTGCGGGGTTCCGCACCGGGGCGCCCCGCTTCCGCACCGGCGCGCCCCCGCTGCGGGCGGTCCGCTCACGGCATGCGCAACCCCTCGGCGATCTCCCGGACCGCCTCGGTCGCACGCCTCAGCAGGCCGGACCCGAAAGTGACCCTGGTGGCGCCCCGCTCGCCCAGCTCGGCGAACGACGGGCCACTGCCGTCCGCGGTGGCGTAGAAGTTGATCGGCCCATCGAGCCGGGACCGCAGCAGCGGCAGCACGTCGACGGGCGCGAGGATCGGGTACACGCAGTCGGCGCCCGCGGCGATGTACAGCGCCGCCCGCGCGACCGCCTCCTCCGGGTCGGCGATCCCGCACAGGAACGTGTCCACGCGCGCGTTGACGAACAGCCGGTCGCCCGCCTCCGACCGCACCTCGGCCAGCCAGTCGGCGTGCCGGTGCGGGTCCTTCAGGGCGCCGCCCTCGGAATCCTCCAGGTTGCAGCCGACCACGCCGGACTCCAGCAGCCGGTCCACCAGTTCCTTCGGCGCCAGCCCGTACCCGCCCTCGACGTCCGCCGACACCGGCACGTCCACGGCCCGGGCGATGCGCGCGATCGCCGCGAACATCTCGTCGGCGGGGGTGTGCCCGTCCTCGTGGCCGAGGCAGGCGGCGACCCCGGCGCTCGTCGTCGCCAGGGCCGGGAACCCGGCCTCGGCGAACACGCGCGCGCTCGTCGCGTCCCACGGCCCCGGCAACACGAGCGGGTCGCCCGGCCGGCGGTCGACGTGCAGTGCGCGGAAGGTCTCGGCCTTGCTCACCATTCGGTGCTCCCTGGCGGAATCCGCCGGCTGACCATCAGCCGGTTCCAGCTGTCGTGACGGTGATCAGTGTGACGAGACGGGCCCCTCCGCGTCCGCCGAAGCGCCGGAACGGAACCCCGCGGGCCTTCCGCGGCGTCCTCCCCGCTGGTGAACGCACACGGACAAGTCCCGTATGATCGCGGGCCGAGGTCCGCGACGCCGGACGCGAACAGGTCACACGGGGGTACAGGGACATGGCAGAAACCCGGCGCCGACTGCGCTCCAGCACCGTGGTGCTCGGCGGCATGGGCGTCGTGGCCGCGGCCCTCACCTCCTGCAGCTCCGAGCCCGACCGCCGCTGCGTCGACCGCGACAGCTACGACACCCTCAACGGCTACAAGATCGTCGGCGACCGGAACTGCCGCACCGCCTCCGCCGTCGACGCCGACTGGTACTACGACGCCGAGGTCAGCCACGGCGGCGGCTGGGCCGACTACGGCACCTTCAGCCGCAGCGAGGCCGTCGACCGGGACGGCTTCGGCTGCTCGGGCAGCTCCGGCGGCTGACCGGACCAGCGCATGGAACGCCGCACGATCGAACCCCGCCCCGGCTGGCAGCGGACCGTCGAGGAACAGGGCCTCATCTACCCCCTGACCCGCTACCCCGACGGCTCCCTGCGCCCCTACTGGGACGAGAGCGCCTACTACGTCTTCTCCCTGGAGGAGGTCGAGGCGCTGGAGGAGGTCGTCGAGGAACTGCACCGCATGTGCCTCGCCGCCGCCGACCACATCGTGCGCCACGACCGCTTCGCCGACCTCGGCATCACCGACCCGCGCGTCCGGGCGGCCGTCGCCGAGGCATGGCAGCGCCGCGCCGAACTCCCCTCCCTCTACGGCCGCTTCGACCTGCGCTACGACGGCCGCGGCCCGGCCAAACTGCTGGAGTACAACGCCGACACCCCGACCTCCCTGGTCGAGGCCGCCTCCCCGCAGTGGTTCTGGATGGAGGAACGCTTCCCCGGCGCCGACCAGTGGAACTCCCTGCACGAACGCCTCGTCGCCGCCTGGCGGGCCCAGGCCGCGCTGCTCCCGCCGGGCAACCCCCTGTATTTCGCCCACTCCAGCGCCGACGAACTCGGCGAGGACCTGATGACGGTCGCCTATCTGAAGGAGACCGCGGAACAGGCCGGCCTCGCCACCGACTGGATCTCCATGGAGGAGATCGGCTGGGACCGCCTCTCCCGCCGCTTCGTCGACATGAAGCTGCGGTTCATCCGGAGCATCTTCAAGCTCTACCCCTGGGAGTGGCTCACCACCGACCGCTTCGCCGGCCATGTCCTCGACACCCTCGACAACGGCGGCGGCACCGGGACCACGCTGTGGATCGAGCCCGCCTGGAAGATGCTGCTCAGCAACAAGGCGCTGCTCGCCGTCCTCTGGGAGCTGTACCCCGGTCACCCCAACCTCCTGCCCGCCCACCTCGACGGCCCCCGCGACCTCGCCGCGACCGCCGGCTACGTCGCCAAGCCCCTGCTCGGCCGGGAGGGCGCGGGCGTGACCGTCCACCCGCCCGGCGCGGAGCCCGCCCTGCGCGACGAGCCCTGCTGCTACCAGGAACTGGCCCCGCTGCCCGACTTCGACGGCAACCGGGTCGTCCTCGGCGCCTGGGTGGTGGAGGGCGAACCGGCGGGCCTCGGCATCCGCGAGTCCGCCGGCCTGGTCACCGACGAGTACGCCCGCTTCCTGCCCCACGTGATCCTCTAGGGGGCGTCCCCGGGACCCCGGCCCAGCACCGCCCGCAGCTGCGCCAGCCCCCAGTCCAGGTCCTCCCGCCCGATCACCAGCGGCGGGGCGATCCTGATCGTCTGCCCGTGGGTGTCCTTCACCAGCACCCGCCGGTCCATCAGCCGCTCGCAGACCTCCCGCCCCGTGCCGTACCGCGGGGCGACGTCGACCCCCGCCCACAGCCCCCGCCCGCGCACCGCCGTCACCCGCCCGGTCGCCGCCAGCGCCGCCAGCTCCCGGTGCAGATGACCGCCCAGCTCCGCCGCCCGCGCCTGGTACTCGCCCGACCGCAGCATGGCGATCACCTCCAGCGCCACCGCGCACGCCAGCGGATTCCCGCCGAACGTCGACCCGTGCTCCCCGGGCCGGAACACCCCGAGCACCTCGGCGCTCGACACCACCGCCGACACCGGCACGATCCCGCCGCCGAGCGCCTTCCCCAGCACGTACACGTCCGGCGCCACCCCCTCGTGCTCGCACGCGAACGTCCGTCCCGTCCGCCCCAGACCCGACTGGATCTCGTCCGCCACGAACAGCACGTTCCGCTCCCGCGCCAGCTCCCGCACCCCCGGCAGATAACCGGCCGGCGGCACCACCACCCCCGCCTCGCCCTGGATCGGCTCCAGCAGCACCGCGACCGTGTTCTCCGTCATCGCCGCCCGCATCGCCGTGAGATCCCCGTACGGCACGATCTCGAAGCCCGGCGTGTAGGGACCGTAGTCCGCCCGCGCCTCCCGATCCGTGGAGAAGCCGACCACCGTCGTCGTACGGCCGTGGAAGTTGCCGCCCGCCACCACGATCTTCGCCATCTCCGCCGGCACGCCCTTGACCCGGTACCCCCACTTCCGCGCGGTCTTCACGGCCGTCTCCACCGCCTCCGCGCCGGTGTTCATCGGCAGCACCATCTCCATCCCGCACAGCTCGGCCAGCTCCGCGCAGAACGCGCCGAACCGGTCGTGGTGGAACGCCCTGGACGTCAGCGTGACCCGCTCCAGCTGTGCCTTCGCCGCCTCGACGAGCCTGCGGTTGCCGTGCCCGAAGTTCAGCGCCGAGTAGCCGGCCAGCAGATCCAGATGGCGCCGGCCCTCCACGTCCGTCATCCAGGCCCCGTCCGCCGTCGCCACGACCACCGGCAGCGGGTGGTAGGTGCGCGCACTGTGCGCCTCTGCGGCGGCGATCAGGTCTTCCGTAGCGGTCACGGCGTCTCCAGAGGGTGGGCCCGGCGGGAGGGACGCCTCTCTTCCTACCGTCGCTCGCATGATGGACGCGGGAACCCGCGGGTACGGCGCGCCCGGTAGGCTGACGGCGGGCCGTGACTGGCGCGCTGGGATGGGACCGACCATCGGGGAGCGGCCCCGGGGGACCCGAGGACGGGGGCCGCCGAGCGAGTGCCGTGCGCCTGGGCCGAACCGTGATCCGCGAACGCTGAAAGCCACGCCGCCCGGAGGCCGACATGTCAGACCAGCAGCCCCTCTCCACCGAGTCCACCGCCTTCCGTTCCGCCCTCGACGTGATCCGCGCCGTCGAGCCGCGCGTCGCCGACGCCATCGGCCAGGAGGTCGCCGATCAGCGCGAGATGCTCAAGCTGATCGCCTCCGAGAACTACGCCTCCCCGGCCACGCTGCTGGCGATGGGCAACTGGTTCAGCGACAAGTACGCCGAGGGCACCGTCGGCCGCCGCTTCTACGCCGGCTGCCGCAACGTCGACACGGTCGAGTCCCTCGCCGCCGAGCACGCCCGCGAGCTGTTCGGCGCCCGTCACGCCTACGTCCAGCCGCACTCCGGCATCGACGCCAACCTCGTCGCCTTCTGGGCCGTCCTCGCCGACCGGGTCGAGGCCCCGTTCCTGGAGAAGACCGGCGTCCGCCAGGTCAACGACCTCACCGAGGCCGACTGGGCCGAACTGCGGCGTGCCTTCGGCAACCAGCGCATGCTCGGCATGTCCCTCGACGCGGGCGGCCACCTCACCCACGGCTTCCGCCCGAACATCTCCGGCAAGATGTTCGACCAGCGCTCCTACGGCACCGACCCGTCGACCGGCCTGGTGGACTACGACCGCCTGCGCGAGACCGCCCGCGAGTTCAAGCCCCTGATCATCGTCGCCGGCTACTCCGCCTACCCCCGTCTGGTGAACTTCCGCATCATGCGGGAGATCGCCGACGAGGTCGGCGCGACGCTCATGGTCGACATGGCCCACTTCGCCGGTCTCGTCGCCGGCAAGGTCCTCACCGGCGACTTCGACCCGGTGCCGCACGCGCAGATCGTCACCACCACCACCCACAAGTCGCTGCGCGGCCCGCGCGGCGGCATGGTCCTGTGCGACGACTCCCTCAAGGACCAGGTCGACCGCGGCTGCCCGATGGTCCTCGGCGGCCCGCTCCCGCACGTCATGGCCGCCAAGGCCGTCGCCCTCGCCGAGGCCCGGCAGCCCTCCTTCCAGGACTACGCCCAGCGCATCGTCGACAACTCCCGCGCCCTCGCCGAGGGCCTGATGAAGCGCGGCGCCACCCTGGTCACCGGCGGCACCGACAACCACCTCAACCTGATCGACGTCGCCACCTCCTACGGCCTCACCGGCCGCCAGGCCGAGGCCGCCCTCCTGGACTCCGGCATCGTCACCAACCGCAACGCCATCCCGGCCGACCCGAACGGTGCCTGGTACACGTCGGGCATCCGCATCGGCACGCCCGCGCTGACGACCCGGGGCCTGGGCACCGCGGAGATGGACGAGGTCGCCGGTCTCATCGACCGCGTCCTCACCACCACCGAGCCGGGCACCACCAAGTCGGGCGCCCCCTCCAAGGCCTCCCACGTGCTGGACGCCAAGGTGGCGGAGGAGATCTCCCAGCGCGCCACGGACCTGGTGGCGGCCTTCCCGCTCTACCCGGAGATCGACCTCGGCTGACGCCCGCTCGGTTTCGGTGCGCCGGGGACGGACGCTCCTGTCCGTCCCCGGCGCGCCCGTCCCCGAGGCTCGTCGCCTCAGACGTCGAGCCCTGCCGGGGGCCCGGCGCGGGCCGCGGCCGGCGCCCCGTTATCCGCCCGGCGACGAACGGCCGCACCAGCAGCGCCGGCCCCGCACCGGCCACCGCCCCCGGAAGCGCCCCCCACCAGCCGCCGGCGCTCCGGCGTCGGCGCCCGATGCGGAAGCGGCACCCGAGGCCGCTCCGACGGGCCGGAGGAGCGTCGGCGCCTCCCCGCCCCCGAGGCTCGAAATCCGGCAACAGACGGCTGGGCCTGCGCGGCGCGCGGTTCAGCCGGGACTTCCAGCTCCGCGTACGCCTCCGGCCCCCCGGCGCGTACCCGTGCGACCACCGCGGCCTCATCGGCGATGCGGCCCCCTCCCGCGTCCTCACGGTCTTGTTACACCGCGCGAGACGAATCGGTTCCCACCTGTTTCCGGCCAGTTCCGGAACGAGGCCGGAGACCTGAGAGAATGATGAGCATGGCTTCTGACCGACCTCGCGTGCTCTCCGGAATCCAGCCCACCGCAGGCTCGTTCCACCTCGGCAACTACCTGGGCGCCGTCCGCCAGTGGGTGGCGCTCCAGGAGACCCACGACGCGTTCTACATGGTCGTGGACCTGCATGCGATCACGGTCCCGCAGGATCCGAAGGGCCTGACCGCGAACACCCGGCTCGCCGCGGCGCAGCTCCTCGCCGCCGGCCTCGACCCGGACCGCTGCACCCTGTTCGTGCAGAGCCACGTGCCCGAGCACGCCCAGCTGGCCTGGGTCATGAACTGCCTCACCGGCTTCGGCGAGGCCTCCCGCATGACCCAGTTCAAGGACAAGTCCGCCAAGCAGGGCGCCGACCGCTCCTCCGTCGGCCTGTTCACGTACCCGATCCTCCAGGTCGCCGACATCCTGCTCTACCAGGCCCACGAGGTCCCGGTCGGCGAGGACCAGCGCCAGCACATCGAGCTGACCCGCGACCTCGCCGAGCGCTTCAACGGCCGGTTCGGCGAGACGTTCACGGTCCCGAAGCCGTACATCCTCAAGGAGACGGCGAAGATCTTCGACCTCCAGGACCCGTCGATCAAGATGAGCAAGTCGGCGTCCACGCCGAAGGGCCTGATCAACCTCCTCGACGACCCGAAGACCACCGCCAAGAAGGTCAAGAGCGCCGTCACCGACACCGACACCGTCATCCGCTACGACCCGGCCGGCAAGCCGGGCGTCAGCAACCTGCTCACCATCTGCTCCACCCTCACCGGCGCTTCGATCGCCGAGCTCGAGCAGAAGTACGAGGGCAAGGGCTACGGCGCGCTCAAGACCGACCTCGCCGAGATCGTGGTCGACTTCGTGACGCCGTTCCGGGAGCGCACCCACCAGTACCTGGACGACCCCGAGACGCTCGACTCCGTCCTCGCCAAGGGCGCGGAGAAGGCGCGCGCCGTCGCGGCGGAGACGCTGGCGCAGACCTACGAGCGCGTGGGCTTCCTGCCCGCCAAGCACTGAGCCGAGGTCCGGAACGCACGCCGGGCCCGTTCCCGGCGTGCGGCGCGCCGCACAGCGCTGCACATCACTACGGCTGCGCCTGCCCATGGCCCGGCCGGAGCCGTACAGTCGATAGCCGGACGGCCGTACACCGCACGAAACGGGACACAAAACGCTCGACGCATCACGCGCGGCGCGCCGGGAGCGGGCGCCGCGGACCCAGCAGCCACCGGGCAATCCACCCGGCATTCCCTCGGGTATTCGATCCGGTATTCGATCCGGCACGACGACAGGAGACGACGTGGGGACCGTAACGATCGGTGTGTCGATCTCGGTCCCGGAGCCGCACGGCACCCTGCTCCAGCAGCGGCGTGCGGGCTTCGGCGACGCCGCCGCGCACGGCATCCCCACCCATGTCACGCTGCTGCCGCCGACCGAGGTGGACGCCGCGGAGCTGCCGGCGATCGAGGCGCACCTCGCGGAGGTCGCCGCCCACGGCCGGCCGTTCGTCATGCGGTTGTCCGGCACCGGCACCTTCCGCCCGGTGTCGCCGGTGGTCTACGTCCAGGTAGTCGAGGGCGCGGAGGCCTGCACCTGGCTCCAGAAGCAGGTCCGCGACGCCTCCGGGCCCGTCGCGTGCGAACTGCAGTTCCCGTACCACCCGCACGTCACCGTCGCGCACGGCATCGACGAGGCGGCCATGGACCGCGCCTTCGAGGAGCTCGCCGACTACGAGGCCGAGTGGTCCTGCACCGGGTTCGCCCTCTACGAGCAGGGCGCCGACGGCGTCTGGCGCAAGCTGCGGGACTTCGTCTTCGGCTCGACGGTCGTACCGCCGCAGGGCGGCCGGGTGGAGCGCGGCCCCCTGTCGACGCGCTAGGACGAGAGGCCTCCTGTCCGGCCCGGCCGGGCCGGACAGGCAGTCACCCGGCCCGGCCGCGCAGCCGCCATGCCGGTCACCGGGGCCGGTCGCGGGACAGTCGCCCCGGCCGGTCACGGGCGGCGACCCGGCCGACCGGGCAGCCGCCGACCGGGCAGCCGCCGGCCGGTCACCCGCCCGGCCGGTCCCGCCGGTCAGCCCGTCGTCGCCGGCGGCAGCCGGCGGTACGCCGCGCGCGGGAGGTGACGCAGGGCCGCCATCAGCGGGCGCAGCGATGCCGGCGCCCACACCGCCTCCGAGCGGCGGCGCAGGCCCAGCTCGATCGCCGTGGCGACCGCCTCGGGCGTCGTCGTGAACGGCTCCCGGCACGCCGCCGTCCGCGGCCGGACCGCGCCCGGGCGCACGACCATGACGTGCACGCCCGTGCCGTACAGCGCGTCGCCGAGGCCCTGGGCGAAGGCGTCGAGGCCGGCCTTGCTGGAGCCGTAGATGAAGTCCGCGCGGCGGGCGCGTTCGCCGGCGACCGAGGACAGGACGACCAGCGAGCCGTGCCCCTGCCCCTGGAGGGCGGCGGCGGCCACCAGGCCCGCGGAGACGGCCCCCGTGTAGTTGGTCTGCGCCACGCGCACCGCGCTCATCGGGTCGCGTTCGTCGTGGGCCTGGTCGCCCGGCAGCCCGAAGGCGAGCAGCACCAGGTCGATGTCGCCCTCCGCGAACACCTTGCCGAGCACCGCCTCGTGGGACTCCGGGTCCAGCGCGTCGAAGGCGACGATCCGCACCTGCGTGCCGAGGCCCCGCAGGCCCTCGGCGGCCCGCTCCAGGGCGGCCGAGGGACGTCCGGCGAGCCACACCCTCCGGGCGCCTCGGACGATCAGCCGGCGGGCGGTGGCCAGCGCGATCTCCGACGTGCCGCCGAGGACGAGGAGGGAGCGGGGGATTCCGAAGGCGTCCTGCACGACAGCTCCTTGTGCGACGTACGACCAGAGACGCCCGCGACCGTATCGCCACTCTTGAGGAGTTTTGTCCCATAACATCAACCGACTCCGCGAAACGGGTGATTAATGGGATGTCGTACAGCGGGGGTCGCCGAACCGCCGATCCGGGGCAGGAGGTTCAGTGACGACCGGCGCCGGCAGCGAGGGCAGGGACGATCATGGACTGGCTGAAAACGCTCCCCGTCATCGGCCCGTGGGCGGCCCGGCTGATGGAGACGCACGCATGGCGGTCGTACGAGCGGCTGGACCGGGTGAAGTGGACGCGGCTCGCCGCGGCGATGACGTTCACCAGTTTCGTCGCGCTGTTCCCGCTGCTGACCGTGAGCGCCGCGATCGGCGCGGCGGCGCTGAGCGAGGAGCAGCAGCGTGAGTTCCAGGACCGCATCGCCGAGCAGGCCGGCCTCTCCGACCGGCTCGACATCAGCTCCCTGGTGGACAACGCGGGCACCGTCGGCCTCATCGCCGGCGCGCTGCTGCTGTTCACCGGCATCAACTGGGTCGACTCCACGCGCGGCTGCCTGCGGGCGGTGTGGGAGCTGCCGGACGACGAGGAGAACCCGTTCCTGCACCGGGCCAAGGACGGCGTCGTCCTGCTCGGCCTCGGCGGCGCGGTGCTCCTCACCCTCGCCGCCTCCACCGTCGCCTCGGCCGCCGTCGGCGGGATCGCCGACCTCATCGGCCTCGACGAGCACGGCTGGAGCAGCTTCCTGCTGCGGCTGGCCGCGTTCGCCGTCGCCGTGCTCGCGGACTTCCTGCTCCTGCTCTACGTCCTCACCCTGCTGCCCGGCGTCGAGCCGACCCGTCGTCGGCTGGCCGTCGGCGCGCTGATCGGCGCGGTCGGGTTCGAACTGCTGAAAATGCTGCTCAGCGGCTATGTGCAGGGGGTGGCCGCGAAGAGCATGTACGGCGCGTTCGGCGTCCCCGTCGCCCTGCTGCTGTGGATCAACTTCACCTCGAAGCTGGTCCTGTACTGCGCCGCCTGGACCGCCACGCCGAGCAAGGCGGAGGACGGTCCGCAGGAGGTCGGCCCGCGGGAGGACGACCCGCGGGAGGACGGCCCGCGGGACGCCGGCGCCGGGCGGGTCAAGGGCGGGGCGTCCGGCCCCGGCGCACCAGATCCGGCAGCGGCCAGCGGCGGTTGACGAGGAACGCCGCGCCCGCCAGCAGCACCAGCACACCGCCGGCGATCGCGAGGGCGACGCCCATGCCGCTGGAGCCGCTCTGCGTCGTCGTGCTCGCCACCGGCTCGGCCGAGCCGCCGCCCGAGACCGCCGCGCCACCGGCCTCACCGGCGGCGCCCGCGTCGCCGGAGGCCGTCGCGCCGGGCCGGGGGCTCGCCTGCACGGCGCTCCGCGGCGGGACCAGCTCGCCGACCGGCTCCACCTTCCCGGCGGCCTTGAAGCCCCAGTCGAACAGTCGTGCGGTCTCCTTGTAGACCTGGTTGTACTCGCGCTTCTGCGGGTTCATGACCGTCACCAGCAGCACCTTGCCGTTCCGCTCGGCGACGCCCGTGAAGGTGGCCCCGGCGTGGGTGGTGTTGCCGTTCTTGACGCCGGCTATGCCCTGGTACTGGGGGATGCCGGTGTCACCGGTGAGCAGCCGGTTGGTGTTCTGGATCTCGTACGAGCCCCGGACGCGCTTGCCCTTCTTGTTCTTCTTCGTCCGGTCCGGGAACTTGGCCGTCACCGTCGCCGCGTACTCGCGGAAGTCCTTCTTCTGCAGCCCGGAACGGGCGATCAGCGTCAGGTCGTACGCGGACGAGACCTGGCCGGGGGCGTCGTAGCCGTCCGGGCTGATCACGTTTGTGTCGAGGGCCTGGAGCTCGGCGGCGTGCTCGTTCATCTCCTCGACGGTCTTCTTCACGCCCCCGTTCATCGCGGAGAGCACGTGCACCGCGTCGTTGCCGGAGCGCAGGAAGACGCCGAGCCACAGGTCGTGGACGGTGTACGTCTCGTTCTCCACGATGCCGACGAGGCTGGAACCCGAGCCGATGCCCTCCAGCTCCTCGCGGGCGACCTTGTGCTTCGTGGTCCGCGGGAACTTCGGCAGCAGCGTGTCCGCGAACAGCATCTTCAGGGTGCTCGCCGGGGCCAGCCGCCAGTGGGCATTGTGCGCGGCGAGCACCTCGCCCGACTCCGCGTCGGCGATGATCCAGGACCGAGCGGTGACGTCCTTGGGCAGCACCGGCACCCCGCCGGCGAGGTTCACCTGCGTCCCGGGCTCGCCGAGCCGCTCCCCGCCGATGGTCGACATGCCCGGTGGGGGAGTGGCGGACGGACTGGCCGAGGGACTGGCCGACGGACTCGGCTCGGCCGGCGCCGCGTGGGCGGCGGGCGCGGCCGACACGGCGAGCGAGGTCAGGGAAAGGGACAGGATCGTCGCGGAAGCGGCCAGCAGTGATCGCCTGGCGGTCTGTGTGGGTGCGGGCACGACCGAGAAAGTACAGGGCAGTGCGCGGGAAGTCCGCACCCGCTCCCCACCCCGGCCATGGAACCGGACACGCGACGGCGATACTGGACGCATGAAACTCGGTCGCCCGGTCTCCTGGTTCCTGCTCGCCTTCGGGGTGTGGAGCTGGGTCATCTGGGTCACTTTCGTCAAAAACCTGTTCAAGGACAGCAGCGGGCTCGCGTTCGACGACGGAGATCCGACGGCGTACTTCTGGGTGCATCTGACGCTCGCCGTCGTCTCCTTCGTATGGGGGACGGTCATCGGGGCCATCGGGTTGCGCGGACTGCGCGCATTGCGCCGCACTTCCTAGCAACCGGCCCCATTTCGAGGAGAGAAACAAGGGCATGGTGATCGTCTTCCTGCTCGTCGCGGTGAGCGTTCTCGTGGCGGCGAACTGGTATCTGTGGCGGCGCCTGTTCCGCGACACGACGCAACGGCCGGGCTGGGCACGGCGCCTGGGCGCGGTCCTGGTCACGGGCGGCTGGCTGCTGGCGGTGGGCGCGCTGGTGGCCGAGCGCACCGGCGCGCCGTTCTGGCTCCAGCGCACGCTGGCGTGGCCGGGGTTCATGTGGCTGGCGCTGGCCGTCTATCTGCTGCTCGCACTGCTCGCGGGCGAGGCGGTACGGCCGCTGCTGCGGCTGTTCCTGGAACGGCGGGCGGCACGGCGGGAACCGGTCGCAGGGGAGGCGGAGGCGGAGGCGCCACGGGCGGAGCCGATACCCGCGGGCGCGGTCCCGGCCGAGTCCGCGCCCCGCCGGCCCGAACCCAAGCCGGAACCCAAGCCCGCCCCCGACGAGCGGGCACCGGTTCAGGGGGACGCCGCCGTCCCCGCCCCGGCCCCCTCCCGTCGTCTCTTCGTCTCCCGGGTCGTCGCGGGCGCCGCCGCCGCGGCGGCGGTCGGCACGGTCGGGTACGGCACGTACGGGGTGCTGCGCGGCCCGCAGGTCAAGCGGGTCACCGTGCCGCTGGCCCGGCTTCCGCGCGCGGCGCACGGCTTCCGGATCGCGGTCGTCAGCGACATCCACCTCGGGCCGGTGCTCGGGCGCGGGTTCGCCCAGAAGGTCGTCGACACCATCAACTCCACGCAGCCCGACCTGATCGCGGTCGTCGGCGACCTGGTCGACGGCAGCGTCAAGGACCTCGGCCCCGCGGCGGCGCCGCTCGCCGGGCTCCGGGCGCGGCACGGGGCGTACTTCGTCACCGGCAACCACGAGTACTTCTCCGGCGCGGAGCAGTGGGTCGAGGAGGTACGGCGGCTCGGCCTGCGCCCGCTGGAGAACGCCCGCACGGAACTGCCCCACTTCGACCTGGCGGGCGTCAACGACCTGGCCGGCGAGGAGGAGGGCCAGGGCCCCGACTTCGCCAGGGCCCTGGGCGACCGCGACCCGGCCCGCGCGTGCGTCCTCATGGCCCATCAGCCGGTCCAGATCCACGACGCCGTCGAGCACGGCGTCGACCTCCAGCTCTCCGGCCACACCCACGGCGGCCAGATGTGGCCCGGCAACCTCCTGGCCGCCGGCCCGAACCCGACCGTCGCGGGCCTGGAGCGCTACGGCGACACGCAGCTGTACGTCAGCCGGGGCGCGGGCGCCTGGGGCCCGCCGACCCGCGTGGGGGCCCCGTCCGACATCACGGTGATCCAGCTGGCCTCGACCCGCTGACCGAAGCCCGGCCCGGCCGCGCGCCGACGGGACCTCCCGGCGTGCGGGCTTCCCGGCGTCAGGGCGGCCCCGTCCCGGCGCCCCTGATGCCGACGCGGCCCGGCGCGACCCGATCCCCGTACGGCGCGGAACCGGCCCCATCTCGGCCCTGCGCCGGAACCGGCCCGGTCCCGGCGCCCGCCCCTCAACCCGCCGGGACCCGCCCCGGCAGCGTCACCGTCACCCGCAGCCCCTCGCCCGGCGCCGTGTCCACCGTCACCTCGCCGTCGTGGGCGTGGGCGACGCCCTGGACGATGGCCATGCCCAGGCCGCTGCCCGCGCCGCCGCCCGCGCGGAAGAAGCGGTCGAAGACGCGGGCCGCGTCCTCGGGGGCCAGCCCGGGGCCCTCGTCGGCCACGGAGAGCCGTACGACGCCGTCCGACCGTTCCACCGCCAGCCGCACCGGCACGTCCGCCGGGGTGTGGACGCGGACGTTGGCCACGAGATTGCCCAGTATCTGACGCAGGCCCGATTCGTCGGCGTGGACCAGCAGGGCGCCCTCGGCGTCGACGGTGACCGGGCGTCCGGGCTGCTGCACCCGCAGGTCCTGCGCCGCCTCGCGGACCAGGCGGCTCAGATCGACGTTGCGGAACCGGAGCTGGGGCTGCTGGTCGAGGCGGGCCAGGGTGAGCAGCTCGTCGACGAGCCGGCCCATCCGGTCCACCTCCGCCAGCACCCGCCCCCAGGCGCGCCTGCGCTCCTCGGGATCGCGCAGGATGCCCTGGTCGTACAGCTGGAGATAGCCGCGGATCGCGGACAGCGGCGTGCGCAGCTCGTGCGAGGCGTCGGCGACGAAGCGGCGCAGCTGGGCCGCGCTGTGCTCGCGCGTGCGGTACGCCGCCTCCACCTGCTGGAGCATGGAGTTGAGGGCCAGCCGCAGCTGCTCGACCTCGAGGGACGTCTCCCGCCTGGAGGGCACCCGCCGGGTCAGGTCGCCCTCGGCGATCGCGGTGGACGTCTCCACCATGTCCTCCAGCGGCCGCATCCTGCTGCGCACGCCCCACATCGTCATGCAGGCCAGCAGCCCCAGCAGCACCGTCCCGACGGCCAGGTCGAGCTTGACGGCCCGCTGCACGATGTGGTGCAGCGGTTCCACGGAGGTGCCGAACAGGACGGTCGTGCCGTCGGCGAGCCGCCCGGCGGTGACGCGGTAGCGGTCGCCCTCGACCTCGACGTCGCGCGGCTCGGCGCCGTCGGCCAGCGCGTCCGGGTCGTCCACCGCGTCGGCCAGCGCCCGCTGGGTGTCCGTGGGTTCGAACCCGCCGATGGTCGCCGCGCGCCCGGACGGGTCCAGCGCCGCGAACACGGAACCCCGCACCGGCGAACCGGGCATCCCCCGCCCGGCGTCCGCGCCGGAGCCGGGCGACAGCCGCTCGCTGAGCGTGAACAGCGCGGACAGGGAGTCGACCTGCCGGAACGTCAGCCCCGACTCGCCGACCGAGTCGCGTGTGGACATCAGTTCCCGGTCGATGCCGTCGAGCAGATACAGCCGCATGCCCATCACGCTGACGACGGTGGCGACGACGACGCCGATCGCCAGCAGCAGCACGTTCGCCAGCGTCAGCTTCGCCCGCAGGGAGTGCAGCCCGTGCGGCCGGTGACGCGCGGAGCAGCGCCTCACGCCAGCCCGTATCCGACGCCCCGCCGGGTGGTGATCACCGGCGGGCCCAGCGTGTCCAGCTTGCGCCGCAGATAGCTGATGTAGGTCTCCACGACCGTCGACTCGGCCGGTGCGTGCTCGTACTGCCAGACGTGCCGGAGCAGTTGCTCCTTGGGCACGATCCGGCCGCCGTTGCGGACCAGGAAGCGCAGAAGCGCGTACTCCGTCGGCGTCAGCTCGACCGAACGGCCCGCGCGGCGCACCGAGTACGTCGTCTCGTCCAGCTCCAGATCGCCGTACCGCAGCGGCGGGCGCTGCGGCAGGAGGTCGGCGGGCCGCGTGCGGCGCAGCACCGCGCCGACCCGGGCGACGACCTCGTCGATGTTGAACGGCTTGGTGATGTAGTCGTCGCCGAAGCCGAGCGCGCCGACGATCTCCGCCGGGGAGTCCCGCGCGGTCAGGAACACCAGCGCCAGACCGGGTGTTCGCTCGCGCAGCTCCCGCCCGAGGGCGCGGCCGTCGCCGTCCGGCAGCATCACGTCGAGCAGCGCCACGTCCGGGCGGGTGCGCCCGGCGAGGGTGAGCGCCTCGCGCACGCTCCCGGCGGTCATGACCTCGAAGCGGTGGTAGCGCAGGGCGATCGCGAGGACGTCGGCGATGCTCACCTCGTCCTCCACGACCAGCACGGTGCCGGGAGCCGTCGTCATGCCCCCAGTATCGGCGCACGGGCCGGCCACCGGGCCCGCGGGTGCTTTGGAGTTCCTTGAGAGTCACGTGCGGTTGGTGTCGCCGCACTGGCGCCGCCGTCGATGCTTCTTCCCAGGACCTGGGGGACCAACCGACCGATCGAGCGATCGAAGAGATCGATGAAGGAGCGTTGAGCGTGACGGCATTGGCACGGTGGTGCTATCGGCACCGGCTGGTGGTCCTGTTGCTGTGGGTGGGGACGCTGTTCGGCCTCGGCTTCACGGCCACTTCGGCGGGCACGGACTACGCGAACGTGTTCTCCCTGCCCGACACGGACTCCAAGCGCGCGAACGACCTGCTCCAGGAGGCCTTCCCGGAGCGCGCGGGGGACACCGACACGGTGGTGTGGCGGGTCGACGAGGGCTCGGTGCGGGACGCGGACGTACGGTCCCGGATCGAGCCCGCACTGGCGGAGATCGGCCGCATGGAGGGCGTCGGCGAGGTCGCCGGGCCCTACGACGAGCGCGGCGCGGCGCAGATCAGCCGGGACGGGCGGATCGCGTACGCGCAGGTCACCTTCCGGGAGGAGGCGAACGCCGTCCCGAAGGAGCTGGTCGAGGAGGTGGTCGACACGGCGCAGGCGGCCGAACGAGACGGACTCCAGGTGGAGCTGGGCGGCCAGGCCATCGCCCGCACCCAGGAGCCGCCCGCCGGCACCGCCGAGCTGGTCGGCATCGTCGCGGCGGCGATCGTGCTGTTCCTGGCGTTCGGCTCGCTGTTCGCGATGATGCTGCCGATCGTCGTGGCGGTCTTCGGCGTCGGCATCGGCATGCTGGCGACGATCCTGCTCAGCCATGTCACCAACGTCCCCGAGGTCGCCCCGCTGCTCGGCTCGCTGATCGGCCTCGGCGTCGGCATCGACTACGCGCTGTTCATCGTCACCCGGCACCGGCGCGGCATCCTGCGCGGCGTCCCGCCGGAGAAGTCCGTGCAGACCGCCCTCAACACCTCCGGCCGCGCGGTGCTCTTCGCCGGCGGCACGGTGTGCATCGCGCTCGCCGGCATGCTGGTGATGAACCTGCGCTTCCTGGACGGCGTCGTCATCGCGACCTCGCTGACCGTGGTGCTGAGCGTGCTGGCCGCGGTCACGCTGCTGCCCGCGCTGCTGGGCCTGCTCGGCATGCGGGTGCTCAGCCGCCGGCAGCGGCGCCGGCTGGCCGCGACGGGACCGGAGCCGGAGGACGCGAGCGGTCTCGCGGCGCGCTGGTCGGCGTTCGTGCAGCGGCGTCCGTGGCCGGTCGCCGCGCTCGCCGTCGTCCTCATGGCGGCCCTCGCGATCCCCCTGCTGTCGATCCGGCTCGGCGCCACCGACCAGGGCAACCACCAGGAGACGACGACCACCCGGCAGGCGTACGACCTGCTCGCCGAAGGCTTCGGCCCCGGCGTCAACGGTCCGCTCCAGGTCGTCGTGAAGGGCCCGGCGCCCGACTCCCTCGTCTCCCGCATCGAGTCCACCGAGGGCGTCGCCCAGGTGGCCGCCGTGCCGCCCGCGAACGGCGTCTCGGTGATCCATGTGGTGCCGACGACGTCGCCGCAGTCGGAGGAGACGGACCGGCTGATCGACACGCTGCGCGAGGACGTCATCCCGAAGTCGGGCGCCGAGGCCCATGTGGGCGGTGTGACGGCGGTGTTCAAGGACTTCGCGTCGGTGACCGGGGACCGGCTGCCGTACTTCGTCGCCACGATCATCGCCCTCGGCTTCCTGCTGCTGCTCGTCGCCTTCCGCTCTCTGGTCGTGCCGTTGACGGCGGCCCTGATGAACCTCGTCGCCGCCGCCGCGTCGTTCGGCGTGCTGGTGGCGATCTTCCAGTGGGGTTGGGGAACCGAGCTGCTCGGCATCGGCAAGGAGGGCCCGATCACGGCGTTCCTGCCGGTCATCATGCTGTCGCTGCTGTTCGGCCTCTCCATGGACTACCAGGTGTTCCTGGTGAGCCGGATGCACGAGGAGTGGGTGCACACCCGCGACAACGCCCGCGCGGTGCGGGTCGGCCTCGCCGAGACCAGCCGGGTCATCAACTGCGCGGCCCTCATCATGATCTGCGTGTTCTCCGCCTTCGTCCTCAGCGGCGACATGGAGGGCGCGATGGCCGGCATCGGCCTGGCGGCGGCGGTCGCGCTGGACGCGTTCATCCTGCGCACGGCCCTGGTGCCGGCCGCGATGCACCTGCTCGGCGACTCCAACTGGTGGCTGCCCGCCTGGCTGGACAAGCGGCTGCCGCACCTGGCGGTGGAGCCGAGCGAGCCCGAGTCCGAGCCGGCGCCCGACGGTCCCGCGTCCGTCGTCCACGGCTTCATCCGCACCGCCGACGGCGAGCCCGTGGCGGACGCGGCGGTCACGCTGCTCACGCGCGGCGGCCGGCAGCTGGACCGCGTGACGTCCCTGGCCGACGGCTCCTACATCGTCACGGTGCCCGGCCCGGGAACGTATCTGCTGGCCGCGACGGCCACGCCGTACGCCTCCCGCGCGCGGCACGTCATGGTCGGCGACGGGCCGCTCGTGCACGACGTCGAGCTGACGGCGGTCACCGGGGACGAGGTCGACGCGGTCAACTGACCGGATCGGCAGGCGGCTTCCTGCCGGGGTCGGGCAGCGCCCGGGTCATCCCCGGCAGGAAGTCGGTGAACAGCTCGTGCACCTCGTGCACCAGGGGCCGCAGCACCCGGAAGCGGGCCAGCACGACACCGCGCGAGGTGAGCCGGGCGCCCCGCTCGGCGAGCCGGTAGCTGCGGGAGCGCCCCTCGGTGCGGTCGAAGATCCAGTACAGCACCAGGCCCATCTGGGACAGCCACATCAGCTCGGGCAGCACCTCCCGCAGCTCCTCGGGCACCTTGGCCTTCGAGCCGGCGAGCACCTCCCGGTGCACGCTGATGGCCTCCTCGCGCGCGTGCTGAGACTCCGGGGAGAACGGGCTGAGCGGACTGTCCGGGTCGGCGGCGTTCTTGAAGAACTGCACCGCGAACTCGTGGTACGGCTCCGCCACCTCCAGCCACGCCTTCAGCACCCCCGCCAGCCGAGCCTCCAGGTCGGTCTCCCGGTCCAGGACCTCGACCACCGCCGCCCGGTGCTCGGCGGCGACCCGGTCGTAGAAGCCCTGGATCAGGTGCTCCTTGCCGGCGAAGTAGTAGTAGGCGTTGCCGACGGAGACCCCGGCCTCCTTGGCGATGGCCCGCATCGTCGTGCGGTCGTAGCCGCGCTCCCGGAACAGCCGCATCGCCGTCTCCAGGATCAGCGCGCGGGTCTGCTCCGACTTGCTCGGCGTGCCGCCGTCCCCGGGCGGCGGTCCGTCGGGGACGGGCGGCGGTCCGTCGGGGACGGGAGCGGGGGCGCGGGCTTCGTCACGGGGCTGGTTCGCGGGCACGGAAGGAGAGCCTAGCCAGTGGCGCAGACGCCGCCGTCACAGCCCGGCGGGCGGTACGACCAGCCCTGGCTCGGGTCGTACGACCACCCGTCCGCCCGCGCGTACGCCTGCCCGCCCCACTGCCCACCCCGCCACTTGGCGGCGGCCAGCGCCGCGCCCTTGGCGAGCCGGGCCCCGGCCGGAGTGCCGAGGCGATGCGCGAGTCCCCGGTGCTCGCGCAGCGCCCACAACGTCACGATCCACGCGGCCGGTCCCTGATACACCTGCCCGGCGTCACCCACGACGGTGATGTCCTCCAGGGTGGACCGGTGGTCCAGGCCAGGGAAGCGCCGCAGCGCCTCGTCGGAGCCGGCGGGCACGAACTCCAGCGGGACCAGCTGCCGCTGGCGGGCGAGCCAGTCGCGCAGGTGGGTGCAGAGCGGGCACGCGGCGTCGTACAGCACGGTCAGCCCGCGGACCGGGACGCGCGCGGCGTCCCGGCCCCCGGCGGCGGTCGCGGTGCTCATGCCCCGGCCGTCGGGGCGACCCAGCCCTGCGGCGCGACCGGCGGCGTCTGCTCGCGCTCCATCACCCCGCGGCGGCGGATCCGGTTCAGGACGTAGACGTTGGCCAGGTGCATCACGCCGAGCACCAGCAGCACCACGCCGAGCTTGGTGGACAGGGCCTCGAAGACGCCGCGCGTGTCGGTGACGGTGTCGTCGTCGCTCAGGTAGAGGGCGACGAAGCCGAGGTTGACGAGGTAGAAGCCGACCACCAGGAGGTGGTTGACGGCGTCGGCGAGCTTCTCGTTGCCGTGCAGCACGTCGGCCAGGAAGACCCGTCCGTTCCGGCTGAGCGTGCGGGCCACCCAGATGGTCAGACCGATGCTGACGACCAGGTAGATGACGTAGGCGACGACCGTGCGGTCCATGCCCCCCACCTTTCTTGAACGCGTTCAAAAACGCTGACAGTCGGAACTGTAGCGCTGTTTTTGAACGTGTTCAACATCAGGGTGGGGTGGTGGGGCGTCAGGGGCGGCGCCCCAGCTCGGGCCGCTTGGTGTAGTCGGTGAAGCCGATGACGTTGCCCCACGGGTCGGCGATCTCGACCGCCCAGCCGGTGGCGACGGGGGCGGGCTCCTCCAGCGGCGCGATCCCCGCGCCGGCGAGCACCAGGGCCGCCGTCCGCGCGTCGGGCACCTCCAGCCAGACGCGGGGGGAGGGCCAGGGCGGCGGCCGGTGCCCGAGCTCGTCCTCCTGCCGGAGCAGAATCCCCGGCGTCTCGCCCCCGACCTTCAGCAGCGCGATCCCGGCCTCGTCCAGCCGGAACCCCACCGAGAACCCCGCCCGCTCGTAGAACGCCACGGCCGCGCCGAGGTCCCCGACGGGCAGCAGGACGTTGTCGAATCCGAGCAGTTCGTACGACTGGTCATCTGACATGTCGTCAGATTAAGGGCCGTCCCGTGCGGCACGGCCCGTCGACACGACGGTCAGCGCTCGGCTTGCCCGTCCTGGAGGATCTGCGCCACGTCCAAGGTGATCTTGGCGCCGATGGAGTCGGGCAGAGTGGCGAGTTCGCCGGGGGCGTGGACCCGATGGTTCGCGTAGTCCTCCCCCGCCGGATCCGTCAGGACGTGGAGGCGCTGGTGCTTGCGGTCGATGATCACGTAGACCGGAACCTGTGCCCCGGCGTACGCGCCGACCTCGGTCTTGAGGTCGGAACGCCAATCGCTGGAGGTCACCTCCAGGACCATGCGGAAGCAGACCGGGTCGTAGCAGCTGTTCTCGACGTAGTGGTCCTCGTAATCGGCGTCCGTATCGTAGGCCGGGCACCACCAGCCCGTCGTTTCCCCGCAGCTCACCCGATGGTGTGGCATATGCCAGAGGCCCCTTCTCCGGATCGGAGAAGGGGCCTCTGCGACGTACGGCGTACGTCCTACGGCTCAGTACCGGCGCGTGATCAGCGCCCGCTTCACCTCGGCGATCGCCTTCGTGACCTCGATGCCGCGCGGGCAGGCGTCCGTGCAGTTGAAGGTCGTGCGGCAGCGCCAGACGCCGTCGCGGTCGTTCAGGATCTCCAGACGCTGCTCACCGGCCTCGTCGCGCGAGTCGAAGATGAAGCGGTGGGCGTTGACGATGGCCGCCGGGCCGAAGTACTGGCCGTCGTTCCAGAACACCGGGCACGACGAGGTGCACGCCGCGCAGAGGATGCACTTCGTGGTGTCGTCGAAGCGCTCGCGGTCCTCCGCGGACTGCAGCCGCTCGCGCGTCGGCTCGTTGGTGTCCTTCGTGATCAGGAACGGCATCACGTCCCGGTACGCCTGGAAGAACGGCTCCATGTCGACCACGAGGTCCTTCAGGACCGTGAGGCCCTTGATGGGCTCGACCGTGATCGGCTTCTCCGGGTTGATGTCCTTGATCAGCGTCTTGCAGGCGAGGCGGTTCCTGCCGTTGATCCGCATGGCGTCCGAGCCGCAGATGCCGTGCGCGCAGGAGCGGCGGAAGGTCAGCGAACCGTCCAGGTCCCACTTGATCTTGTGCAGACCGTCGAGGACGCGCTCCTTGGGGTCGATCTCCAGCTCGAAGTCTTCCCAGGTCGCCTCCGCCGAGACCTCCGGGTTGAAACGGCGCACCCGGAAGGTGACGGTGATGTAGGGCGACGCGGCCCGGGCGTCCGCCTCGGCCTTGTCCAGAACAGGGGTAGCCATCAGTACTTACGCTCCATCGGCTGGTAGCGGGTCTGGACGACCGGCTTGTAGTCGAGACGGACGGTTTCCGACCCGTCGGCGCCGACCTCGCGGTAGGCCATGGTGTGGCGCATGAAGTTGACGTCGTCGCGGTTCGGGTAGTCCTCGCGGTAGTGACCGCCGCGGGACTCCTTGCGGGCGAGGGCGGAGACCGCCATGACCTCGGCGAGGTCGAGCAGGTTGCCCAGCTCGATGGCCTCCAGCAGGTCGGTGTTGAACCGCTTGCCCTTGTCCTGGATCGCGACGTTCTTGTAGCGCTCGCGCAGCTCGGCGATCTTCTCGACCGCGGCCTTGATCGTCTGCTCGGTGCGGAACACCATGACGTTCGCGTCCATGGTCTCCTGCAGCTCGCGCCGCAGCTCCGCCACCCGCTCGTTGCCGGTGGAGGTGCGCAGCCGCTCGATCTGCCCGAGCACGAACGCCTCCGGCGCCTCCGGCAGCTCCACGAAGTCCGCCTTCTGCGCGTACTCCGCGGCGGCGATGCCGGCCCGCTTGCCGAACACGTTGATGTCGAGCAGCGAGTTGGTGCCCAGCCGGTTGGCGCCGTGCACGGACACGCAGGCGACCTCGCCGGCGGCGTACAGACCCGGGACGACGGTGGTGTTGTCGGCCAGGACCTCGCCCTCGACGTTGGTCGGGATGCCGCCCATGGCGTAGTGCGCGGTCGGCTGGATCGGGATCGGGTCGGTGTACGGCTCGATGCCCAGGTAGGTCCGCGCGAACTCGGTGATGTCGGGCAGCTTCGCGTCCAGCTGCTCCGGCGGGAGGTGCGTGAGGTCCAGGAAGACGTGGTCGCCCTCGGGACCGCAGCCGCGGCCCTCGCGGATCTCCGTGTAGATGGAGCGGGAGACGACGTCACGGGACGCGAGGTCCTTCATGACCGGCGCGTACTTCTCCATGAAGCGCTCGCCGTCCTTGTTGCGCAGGATGCCGCCCTCGCCGCGGGCGCCCTCCGTCAGCAGGATGCCCATGCGCCAGATGCCGGTCGGGTGGAACTGGAAGAACTCCATGTCCTCCAGCGGGATGCCCCGCCGGTACACGGCCGCCTGGCCGTCGCCGGTCAGCGTGTGCGCGTTCGACGTGACCTTGAAGAACTTGCCGCAGCCGCCGGACGCGTAGATCACGGACTTCGCCTGGAAGACGTGGATCTCGCCGGTCGCCAGCTCGTAGGCCACGACGCCGGCCGACTTCTTGACGCCGTCGACCTCGGTGATCAGCTGGTCCAGGACGTAGAACTCGTTGAAGAACTCCACGCCGTGCTTGACGCAGTTCTGGTACAGCGTCTGGAGGATCATGTGACCGGTGCGGTCGGCCGCGTAGCAGGAGCGGCGGACCGGGGCCTCGCCGTGGTTGCGGCTGTGCCCGCCGAAGCGGCGCTGGTCGATCGTGCCGTTCGGGGTGCGGTTGAACGGCAGGCCCATCTTCTCCAGGTCGAGGACCGAGTCGATGGCCTCCTTCGCCAGGATCTCGGCGGCGTCCTGGTCGACCAGGTAGTCACCGCCCTTGACCGTGTCGAAGGTGTGCCACTCCCAGTTGTCCTCCTCCACGTTGGCCAGCGCGGCGGCCATGCCGCCCTGCGCGGCGCCCGTGTGGGACCGGGTCGGGTAGAGCTTCGTGAGGACCGCGGTGCGGCTGCGCTTGGTGGACTCGATGGCCGCGCGCATGCCGGCGCCGCCGGCCCCGACGATGACGGTGTCGTACTTGTGGATCTTCATCAGGAATACCTCAGCCCCGTGCCTAGCGGATGTTCGGGTCGAAGGTGAAGATCACCAGCGTGCCCAGCAGGATGGTGAACACCGTGGCGGTGTACAGCAGGCCCTTCAGCCACAGTCGCGTGTTCGCGCGCTCCGCGTAGTCGTTGATGATCGTCCGCAGGCCGTTACCGCCGTGCAGCATGCCGAGCCACAGCATCAGCAGGTCCCAGACCTGCCAGAAGGGGGAGGCCCAGCGGCCGGCGACGAAGGCGAAACCGACCTTCGACACACCGCCGTCCAGCACGAGCTGGATCAGCAGGTGGGTGATGACCAGGACGACCAGCAGGACGCCCGACAGGCGCATGAAGAGCCAGGTGGCCAGCTCGAAGTTGCCGCGCGTCGACTTGGGCGTCTTCTTGGTCCGCATGCGCGGGGCCTCGATCAGGGGCGCCGGGTTGTCGACCGTGTGGACGGAGCCGCCCTCGACGGGGCCGATCCCGGAAGCGGTGGTCTCAGTGGTGGACATGGGCGTCAGCTCCCGAACAGTTCACGAGCGGCGTGGCCGAGGACGGGGTAGATCGCCCCGGCCATCAGTACGGCCCACAGGCCGACGACGATCCACATCATCTGCTTCTGGTAGCGGGGACCCTTCGACCAGAAGTCGACGGCGATGACACGCAGGCCGTTGAGCGCGTGGAAGACGATGGCGGCGACGAGGCCGTACTCGAGCAGGGCGACGATCGGCGTCTTGTACGTCGCCACGACTTCGTCGTAGGTCTCGGGGGAGACACGGACGAGTGCGGTGTCCAGTACATGCACGAACAGGAAGAAGAAGATGAGGACGCCGGTGACTCGGTGAGCCACCCAGGACCACATTCCTTCCCGGCCGCGGTACAGCGTTCCAGCCGGCACGGAATAACCCTCCGGGAGCGGGGATAGGGGCCTGCCGGCTTCGGCGTCGGACGGGCCCGGCCGGGTACGGTCCACCGGCCCCCAGCATCGTAGCGATGCGGTGGCGCTCAGCCTCGCCGGGGTCTCTCGGTGTGATCAAACTGGCACGCGTATGGCTCACCGTTGGCGGCTTGCGTACCGGAATGTGGCGTTATGCGCCGGGCGCGGCGCAGGCCGGCGCATGACCGGGACGGCGGAAACCGCCGCCCGGGCCGGCCGGGGGTTTGCGCCGTCCCGGTCAGACACCCCCGAGCCGCTCGCCCAGACGCTGCTTCGCCAGGCGGCGGAGTTCCTCCCAGGCGACGATCCGCTCGTCCTCCGGATCATTGGCCAGACGTGACCGGATTCCGGCCAGGACGTGGTCGAGGGCCTCCCGCTCCGGGACGCCGTCCAGGCACATCACGAAGACATGGCCGAAGCGCGCCTCGTACGCCGCGTGGGCCGCGCGCAGGGCGGTGTGGGCCGCGGAGTAGGTCCCGGGCGGGACCGGGGGCAGGGACTCGCCCGCCAGGGCCTCGGCGAGGTCGGCGGGGGCGAGGTCGTAGGCGGCCTCGTCGGACGCGGCGAGCAGGGCGTCCAGGTCGGGGTAGGGGCGGTGGTCGGCGACCCGGCGGGCCCATCGGGGGCTGCGCAGGCAGGCGAGGAGGGCGCGGTGGACGTCGTCCTCGGGGTCGGTGTTGAAGCGCCGCAGAGGGGACGGTGCGGCGCGCGTCTGCTCGGGAAGGAGGCGTGTCACGTGGGTGTCGGCAGGGGATGGTGTGAGAGAGATGCGCTCACGTTATCCACACCGGTCACGACCTGTCCGAGGGTTGCCCCGAATTCACCCGGACGGGAGAGTTTCGTACCGTGCGGTGGACACCCTCCGGATGGTTCGGTCGTAGGTTGGCTCCATGAGCCGGCACAGGCGCAGGGCGTCGGACGGGACCGTGCGGCGCAGGGCGCTGCTGATCGGGTCGGGGGTCGTCGTGTGCGCGACGGGCCTCGGGCTGTGGGCCTCCGGCGGCGAGGGCGGGGCCCCCACGGGCGCCGTACGGCAGCCCTCGGACCGTACGTCCGCCGCGTCCGGCGAGTCCTCCGGGCCCGGCGCGGGCGCCGCGCGCGCCCCGAGCCCGACGCCGGCCCCCTCGCGCTCCTACGCCCTCTCCCGCGCGCCCCTGACCATCCCCGCCGTCCGTGAGCACGCCCCCGCGCGCGGCCCCGGCTGGCGGCCCGCGCGCGGTCACCGCGTCGTCGTGGACGACCCGGCGCTCGCCGACGAGGGCCGGCTGGTCGCGGGCGAGCTGGGGATGGCGTACGCCGGGGAGCGCGGCGACGAGCGCGCCGGCGACCTGCGCCTGGAGCTCAACGCGAGCAGGGGCGCCAACCCGGAGTCGTACACCCTGACCGTGCGCGGCGGGCGGGTCACCGTCGCCGCGCCGGCCGAGGCCGGGGTCTTCTACGGCACCCGCACCCTGAAGCAGGCCGTGCGCGGCGGGGCGGCGGCGCCGGAGGGCGTGGTGCGGGACGCGCCGGCCAAGGCGCGGCGCGGGCTGATGCTGGACATCGCGCGCAAGCACTTCACGGCCGGCTGGATAGAGGACCGGATACGCGAGCTGGGCGACCTGAAGTTCAACGAGCTGGGCCTGCACTTCTCCGACGACCAGGGCTTCCGGATCGAGTCGCGGTCGCACCCGGAGGTCGTGTCCGAGCAGCACCTCACCCGGGCCGAGGTGCGGCGGATCGTGCGGCTGGCCCGGAGCCGGCACATCACGGTCGTGCCCGAGATCGACTCGCCTGGCCACCTCGGCGCCGTGCTCGCCGCCCACCCCGAGCTGCAGCTGCGCGACGCGCGGGGCACCGCGGCGACCGGCGCCGTGGACATCTCCGAGCCGGCCGCCGGGAAGCTCGTCGACGAGCTGCTCGACGAGTACGCCGGCCTGTTTCCCGGCGGGCGCTGGCACCTCGGCGGCGACGAGTACCGGGCGCTGACCGCGTCCGATCCGGAGGCGTCCTATCCGCAGCTGGCCGCCGCAGCGCGCGAGAAGTACGGCGAGGGGGCGACCGTGGCCGACCTCGCCACCGGCTGGCTCAACGACCGCGCCGCCGCCGTGCGCGCCCACGGCCGCGTCCCGCGCGCGTGGAACGACGGCTTCTACGCCGGCACGTCCGTGCGGCCCGACGAGGACGTCGAGGTCGCGTACTGGACCGGCAAGGAGATCGGGGCGCGCCCGCCCGCCGAGTACCTGAGCGCGGGCCGCGAGCTGATCAACTACAACGACGAGTTCCTCTACTACGTCCTGGGCCAGCCGCAGACCTTCGTCTACCCGACCGGGCAGCGCATCTACGAGCAGTGGACCCCGCGGGTGCTGCGCGGCACCGAGCCGGTCCCGGCCTCCTACGACGACCGCATCCTCGGCGGCTCCTTCGCCGTCTGGTGCGACCTCGCCGGCTCCCAGACGCAGGAACAGGTCGCCGCGGGCATCCGGATGCCGCTGCGGGCGACCGTGCAGAAACTCTGGAACCCGGACGAGCCCGGCCTTTCCTGGGCGGACTTCCGGAAACTGGCCGACCGGCTCGAGTGAGCCGACCGCCCCCGGATGGCTGAAAACGCTCTCTCGTGAACCCCAGTGACACTACGGCGGCGTAGCGCGCAGTAAGGGGAAGTGTGGGCTCCGTAAGGAAGGCGCCCCGGAAAGCGAGGCGTGATGAGCCTGGTGGAACTGATCGCGCAGGCCGATGAGCGAGGACTCGCCGCGTGCGGTCTGGCTTGTTTGGATCGGTGCGTGCCCCTGCTGGGCGGTGACGACGAGGTGCTGCGGCCCCTGTGGGCGGACCTGGCGGCCGACGAGGGCACGGCCGGCGGCGGGGCGGTCGGCGGCGGGGCGTGGGGCAAGCTGTGGGAGCAGGCGCGCGCCGAGCTCGGCGGACCCGACGGCCACGACGAGGCCACGCTCCTCGCCCACCGGATGCTGGCCGCCGCCCCCGCCACGCCGGACGGCCCCGAGGTGCGGACGTGGGCCGACGCCTGCTCCGTCGCCTCCCTGCGCATCCACCGGCTCCTCGACCCGGCCGAGGACGCGGACTCGGTCGACGCCCGCCGCGAGGGCCGCACCGAGGGAATGTCGCCGCTGGTCGCCGCCGAGCTGAGGCGGCAGACGACCGTCCTGGAACTGCTCGCCGAGCACGGCACGGGCGGGCTGCGCCGGGCGCTGGAGGTGTCGGTCGAGGGACGCCGGGTGCTGCGCGCCGTCGTCTCGCGCCGTGCGCGCCTCGCGTGAGACGCGGGGCGTCCCTTCGTGAGATGTGCGGCGTCCCTTCGTGAGACGCGGCGCGTCCCTTTGCGTGCGCGGGCGCACCGACGTCGGCGTGGGGCGGCACGACGGCGGCCGACGGCGTAAACCCCCGCGCGCGGGCGGATCCTGTGACCGTCCCGCGGCGACGGTGGGGCAGTACCGCGCCGGTTGTGCGCAAGCGCCCGATCCGGGTGACGAATCGGGGCGGCGCAGCGCTCTTTCCCATGTGACGATCGTGACGACTCAGCAGGAGACCAGGCCGTCGGCCGCCGCCAAGCCGGTCCGGTGGGCCGCCGACGCCGTGGTGACGATGCGGGAGGGCGCGCGGCTGCGCCTCGACTACTCGGCGCAGAGCCTGTGGCGCGTCGACCGGATGATCGACGAACTGCGCCGCGAGGGCACGCCGTACGAGGCGGTCAAGAACGTGCTGCGCGGACTCGGGGCGTACGCCGGGGAGGTGATCGTCCGGCAGACCGGCGCCGAGTGGTGGGCGAGCGGCGGCGATCACTGGGTGCGCACGCCCGACGGACGGATGTGGGACCCCTTGGAGGAGGCCCGCCGGTGCTTCGCGGGCGGCGACGGCTCGCTGCGGCTGCTGTGCCGGGACGCCACGGCGGACGTGCACCACGGCTGACGCGGGGCCCGTTCCCGCGACCGGTCGCGGGCGGGCCCCTTCCCGCGACCGACGCGCGAACGGCCGGGTCCCCCTTGTCCGACGCGCGAACGGCCGGATCCCCTCGTTCGCGAGGGGTCCCGGCCGCTGCGGTGCGCCGCGGTGACGGCGTTACGGCGTCAGGGTCTGGCCCAGCCGGACGGCCGTCGGCATGCCGAGCATCGTCCTGCTGTAGGACAGGGCGTCGGCGTACCCGAGGCCGGTGCTGTTGCTGGGCACGTGGAGCAGGACGCCGTTCGAGCCGTCCTCGCCGTCCGCGCCGAAGGTGAGGTCGGCGCGGCCGTAGCCGGACAGGTCGGTGAGGGTCACGGAGGAGCCGACGCGGTCGTCGGTCTCGGTGGAGCCGGGGATGCCCGAGGTGTCCTGCGAGATCATCACCGAGCCGGTGCCGGTGAGACCGGACGACGTGCCCCTGATCAGGGTGACGCCGCCCGCGTTGATCCGGTTGACCTCGGCGCGGGTGAGGTTCTCGCCCGGGACGCCGGCCAGGACGTCGAGGTACCCGTCGGCGTTGTGGTCGCCGAGGGACACCGCGGCGCCGAAGTTGTCGCCGGACTCGTTCGCGCCGATGACGGACGGGGTGTCCTGGTGGATCACGGCCATGCCGGTCGTGGTGAACCCGGTCGACGAGCCCGGCACCAGGGTGATCTGGCCGCCGGACTTCGCGCCCGACTCGGAGGCCACCGGCTGGCCGATGACGATGTCGTCGTAGCCGTTGCCGTGGACGTCGCCCGCCGCGATGGACCGGCCGCCCCTGACGGACAGCACCCCTGCCTTGGTCAGGCCGGACGCCGAGCCGGCGAAGCGGACCACGCGCCCGGTACCGCCGCCGTCCCGGTAGTTGAGGGCGACGTCCGCGTAGCCGTCCCGGTTGAAGTCGCCGGTCGCGGAGTCCAGGTACGCGACCGGGCCGGTGGCCGTCGTCAGCGGGCCCGTGGTGGTGGCGCCGCCGGTCAGCCGGACGTGGAAGGTGCCGCCGTTGCCGGCGCCCGCCGCGAACACGTCGGCCTTGCCGTCGGCGTTGAAGTCGCCCGCGGCCACCGTCGAGCCGAGCTTGGCGCCGGTCGCCTTCACCCCGGTCGTGCTGAACGAGTAGCCCTTGGCGAGCGTCGGGCCGTACATCACCGTGACCTGGCCGCGGTCGGTGTGGCCGCTGGAGTCGTCCTCGCCCGGCGCGCCGATCACCAGGTCGGCGTGGCCGTCTCCGGTGACGTCGCCCCAGGCCGTTGCGGTGCCGAAGCCGTCGCCGGACTCGGTGGTGCCGGGCACGCCGGAGCTGTTCTGGGTGAGCGTGCGCTTCGCCGAGAGGACCGGCCCGTCGACGCCGCCCGGGACCACGGTCACCGCGTTGGCCTTCGGGACGCCCGCGACCAGGTCGGAGATGCCGTTCCGGTCGAAGTCGGAGGTGGCCAGGGCGTGCGAGACGCCCGGCGCCTTGGCCAGCCGGCGGACGAGGTCCAGCTTGGCGATGAGGTGGTCGCCGGGGCAGGCGGTGTTGTTGGTGGCGTAGTGGCCGAAGACCCGCGGCAGCTCGATCGACTGGCCCTTCTCGACCATGTTGCCCTTCACGCCCTTCGCGACCCCGGACTGCAGGGACACCCGGCCGGTCGGATCGACGCCGTACATCCCGAACTTCCAGGCGACGATCCGCGCGATCGCGTCCAGCCCGGCGCGCGTGGGCTTCGCGGTCTCGAAGTTGCCGATGTAGGAGATGCCGACCGTGTCGGTGTTGAAGCCGATGTCGTGCGCGCCGGTCACCGGCAGGTCCACGCCGCCGCTGCGGCCCTCGAAGATCTGGCCGCACCGGTCGACGACGAAGTTGTAGCCGAGGTCGAAGTAGCCCTGCTGGATGTGGGCCTGCTGGATGGTGCGCAGCCGGGCCGCGCTCTGCGCGCAGGACAGTTTGTTGTCGTTGTCGACGCCGGTGTGGTGGAGCGCCGCGGCCTTGATCTGCGTGCCGTACTCCGGGGTGCCGTTGTACTCGACCGCCGCGCCCCACTGGGCCTGCGTGATGATCGGCGGCTTGACGACCGTCGAGGGGACGGGGGCCGGGACCGTCGGGGAGCCGCTGGGCGTCGGGGACGGGGTCGCGGTGGGGGACGCCGAGTCGGTGGGCGACGGTTCGGTGGGGGCGGGGGAGTCCGTCTGCGGCTGCGTGGGCGTCGCCGAGTCGGTCGCCGGCTCCGTCGGCGCGGGCGGCACGGGCTCCGTGGGCGTCGGGGTCGCCGAGTCCGTCGCCTCCGGTGGCACGTCGGGCGTGGCGGTCTCCGCGGCGAAGGCCGCCGGCGTCATGGCGTCCGCCGGGTCCGTGCCCGGGTCGAGCAGCTTGACGTCCATGCCGGCCGGCTGGCCGCCCGCTTCCGCGCCGCCGGCGTTCACCAGGCGCACCTCGACGCCGTCCGACTCGCCGGTCCACACCGACTCGGTGCCGCCGCGGGCGGCGATGCGCCCGCCCTCGGCGCCGTCGGCCTGGTGCGGCTCGCTCGACAGGGTCTGCCAGCCCGACCAGGCGCCCGTGGCGGCGTCCCGGGTGCGCACCTGGGGGGTGCCCTTGGCCCGCGCGTCGGGGTCGTTCCAGGTCAGCACCACCGCACTGAAGCGGTCCGTCTCCCGCTTGGCCAGGCCCTTGCGGCCCGCGCCCCGGTCCTGGAGCTTCAGCGTGCGCACGGAGGGCTCACGTCCGGCGCCGCCCCCGGAATCCGCGGGCGGTTCGGCGATCGCGTACGTGACGATGCCCGCGCCGCTCAAGGCGACCGCCCCGATCGTCAGCCAGGCGCGTCGCTTGAGACTGAGCGGTTTGTACGCACGGGTGCTGCGTGGACTCAACTACCCCACCCCTAGTGATGGACATGGACGCACCCGTCGTCACACGGGCGCACATTCCCCCAGCGCTCATGTTTGATCAAACGTCACCTGGGGAAGCGCCCGACCTCGAGTCCACCGCGAGGAAAAGTGAACCCTTGTCCGCATACGGCATGGCCCCGCTGTGGCGAGCGCCACACATCCGGCCGGTGATGTTCCGGCCGGCGCATCCGCTGGGTCACCCGGGGGCCCGGCGGGGGCCTTCCGAAGCCGAGCGGAGGGCTGGGTCCCATGGAAAGGCCGGTGGCGGGCGCGGGGGCGCCGGGCGCGAGCGGGATGCGGCCGTACGCGGCGGCGTTCGTCGCCCGGGCGCGGCGGGGCCGGCTGCCGCTGGACTACTCCGTGGCCAGCCTGCGCGCGGTCGACTTCGTGATCGACGGGCTGCGCAAGGGCGGCGCCGACCCCGAGCGGGTGCAGGAGACGCTGCTCGGCCTCGGCGCGTACGTCGGCGAGGTGATGGTGCGCCGCGCCGGAGCGGTGTGGGTGGACCTCGACGCCGGCCCCCGCGACCTGTTCGGCCAGCCGGTCGGCGTACGGATGCCGGACGGGCGGATCTGGAACCCGCTGGGCAAGGTCCGCAACAGCTTCGACATCGGCGGGCCCGGGGAATCACTGCGCACCTTCTACCTGACCCTGCACGGCCGGGCCCGACGCGCCGTCGCGTGACCGACCGGACGCGTCGTCGCACGCTCGGGGCGCGTGACGCGCCGCCGTCCGACCGGACCCGGCGCGGCGGCGACGCCTGACGAGCTGTGACATTTCTGTGTGCCCCGGCGCTGATGACCTTGGGGGACGCGGGCACGGCCGGAACGTGTCGCGCGTTGAACTTGCCACCCGTACGAGAAGGACGGTTTTGGGCCAGGGAGGGGAAACCCGGCGCGCGCAGGCGTACGACGGGGAACTGGGCGCGGCCGTCGCGCGGGCCCAGGACGGCGACGAGGCCGCGTTCGCGGTCGCCTACCGCATCGTCCAGCCCGGCCTGCTCGGATACCTGCGCGGCATCGTCGGCGACGAGGCCGAGGACGTGGCGTCCGACGCCTGGCTGGAGATCGCCCGCGACCTCGGACGGTTCAAGGGCGACGGGGCCGGGTTCCGAGGCTGGACCGCGACCATCGCCCGGCACCGGGCGCTCGACCATCTGCGCCGCCAGCGCGTACGGCCCCGCGCCACGGCGCTGGAGCAGGACATGCTGGAGCTGCCCGGCGCGCACAGCACGCACGAGCAGGCACTGGAGACGCTCTCCACCGAACACGCCCTGTCCCTGGTGCGCGGGCTGCCCCGGGACCAGGCCGAGGCCGTGCTGCTGCGGGTGGTGGTCGGCCTCGACGGTCCCTCCGCCGCCCGGGTCCTCGGCAAACGGCCCGGCGCGGTGCGCACCGCGGCCCACCGGGGGCTGAAGCAGCTCGCCCGCCGGCTGGCCAGTGAAGGTGTGACGGATGAGGCTCCCCGGACGCTGGGTGAGTCGAAGTGAAGGACGACGGTGGACACCCGCGGACACCTGGACACGACCGGCCCTCCGGGCGGGCCGGACAGCCGGAGGGGCCGGGACAGGAACGGAAGACGGACATGGGTGAAGGGCGAAACGGCGGCGGCGCGCCCGGCCGTCCGTGGACGTCCGGCCCGGACGAGGAGGGCCACGCCGGGAGTGAAGGGGGAAACGGCGGCAGGTCCGGCCGTCCTTGGACGTCCGGCCCGCGCGAGGAGGACGGCCACGCCGGGCTCGCGGCGCTCCTCGAAGCGGCCCTGCGCACCGGCGACCCGGACCCCGAGGCCGAACAACGCGCCGTGACCGCCTTCCGGGCCGCGCGGGACGCCGGGGCGCACCGGGCCCGCACCCGGCGCCGGGACGACTGGCGGCCCCGGACCCGCGGAGCGTCCCTGCGCTCGGCGCGGGCCACGCTCGCCGTCCTGCTCGGCGGCCTCACCCTCGGCGGGGTCGCGTTCGCCGCGATCGGCGGCTCGGATGCGGCCCCCTCCTCCCGGCCGGCCCCCGGCGCCGCATCCACCGGCCCCGGCCTCACCGGCCCTCCGCCGTCGGCACCGGACGCCGCGCCCGCTCCGTCCGGCTCCGCATCCCGTCCCGGTTCCGCCTCCGTCTCCGGCGCTTCGGACCCTTCCGCCGCCGCCCAGGACGAGGAGGCCCGCTGCCGGGCCTATGAGCAGGTCGCCGGGCGCGGCCGGGCGATGGACGCGGAGGCCTGGCGGCGACTGGTCGACGCGGCGGGCGGCGAGGACCGGGTGGACGCGTACTGCGCCGACCGCCTCACGCCGGCGGCGGGCCGCACGGCTCCGGGCGCCACTGTCCCGCCGGCCGCCCCGGCGCCGACGGACGTGCCGGTCCCGACCGGCGTCCCCGTCCCGACCGGCGTCCCCGTCCCGACCGGCGTCCCCGTCCCGACCGGCGTCCCCGTCCCGACCGGCGCCCTCGTCCCGACCGGCCCGGGCGTCGTTCCGTCGCAGGACGGCGGCATCGGGGGCGGCACCGGCGAGGCGCCGGACGCGGTGGAGCGGACGAGGGGGAGCGGCGGGCAGTAGGCGCGCCCGACGTCCGCGGCGGCATATGCGGCTCGTCCGGAGCGGTCTTCCTCGACGGAGGAACCTCGGCCACGGCCCAGCAGTGGCCGGCGGCCCCCCGGACCTGCTTCGCGGGCGTCGTCACCGGCCGGCGCGCGGTCGCACCGCTCGCGGCGGGGGCCGAGGCAACGGCCGGGGCCGCCACCCCCCACAGGAGAGGCCCCGGCCGTCGCGCGGCACGGGCCGCGCGGCGGCCCGTATTCCTTACAGCGCCGAGCGTGCGCGATGTGTCACACCCCGGCGCCGACCTCGTGCATCACGAGTCAGTTGCATCTTTGACGAACATGGACGGGGAGCGGTTTCAACACGTAACGTGCCTTTCGCGCCGAACCGCGGAGGACACACGACCACCGCGAACCACTGCGGTCATGGAGCCGCAAACGATCATTTCGAGGAACCACGACGGCGAGAGCCCGGGCCGCGACGGCGGTGCCGGATTGGCGCAGAGGGGCGCGCGGTGCTGGGGGACGACGCGGAGCTGACGGCCGCGGTGCTTGCGGCGCAGGACGGGGATGAAAACGCTTTCCGGACTGTGTACCGCGCGGTGCATCCACGTCTGCTCGGATACGTACGGACGCTGGTCGGTGACCCCGACGCCGAGGACGTCGCGTCCGAGGCATGGCTGCAGATCGCCCGGGACCTGGACCGGTTCAGCGGAGACGCGGACCGTTTCCGCGGCTGGGCCGCCCGAATAGCCCGCAACCGCGCCCTCGACCACATACGGATGCGCGGCCGGCGCCCCTCGATCGGCGGCGACGAGACCGAGCTGACCGGCAGGGCCGCCGAGTCCGACACCGCGGGCGAGGCGATCGAGGCGCTGGCCACCGACCGCACCCTCTCCCTCATCGCCCGTCTGCCGCAGGACCAGGCCGAGGCCGTCGTGCTGCGCGTCGTCGTGGGCCTGGACGCCAAGACCGCCGCCGAGACGCTCGGCAAGCGCGCGGGCGCCGTACGCACCGCCGCGCACCGCGGGCTGAAGCGGCTGGCCGAGCTGCTGGGCGACCTCGGGGACGATCCGGAATCGGCCGGTGTGCTCGACGCGCTGCCCTCCCAGCGAGAACCACGCGGCCCGGCATGGACGTCGGCGAGTGTGACGCACCGGCGCGCGCGGACGCAGAAGGACATGTGATGGCCGACGAGCAGTACAAGTGGCTGGACCGCGAAACGGCGGAGCGTCTGCTGCGGGGAGAGCCACTGGACGCTGTCGACGCCGATGCCCGGGCGCAGGCCGAGCGGCTCGCCGGCGCACTGGGTGAACTCACCCCGAAACAGCCCCTGACCAGCGAGGAAATCCCCGGTGAGGGCGCCGCGCTGGCCGCCTTCCGCAAGGCGCGGGCGGACCGCGACGCCGAGCTCGCGGCGGCCGCCGAGGCCGGCCGGGCGCACCCCTCGGACGCCGGGACCGTGCGCCCGGCCCGGCGTCCGCGTGCCGTCGCGATCACCGTCGCCCGGCCCCGCTGGGCCCGCCGTGCGCGGTTCGGGCTGGCCGCCGCGGTGGCCGCCGCCATGGTCGGCGGTGTGGCCGTCGCGGCCGGAACCGGAGTCATCCGCACGCCCTTCGGCGGCTCCGAGCGCGGGCCCTCCACCCCGGTCTCGGCCACCCCGACGCCGGGCGGGCCGCTCGCCCCGGGCACGCCCGACGGGAGCGGCGGGGTGGACTCGGCCGTGTCCGCCGGCCCCGGGACCGGCCGCGGTTCCGACGACGCCGGGGCGGGCGGCCGGGACGCCGGGGACAAGGACCGCGAGGAGGGCGCCCGCCCGGACGCCAAGTCGGAGGCGTTCGCCGCGGCCTGCCGCGCCGTGCGGGACGGGAAGAAGCTGGACGAGAGCAGCAAGCGGGCCCTGGTGGGCGAGGCGGGCGGCTCGACGCGGGTGGGCGCGTACTGCGACGGCGTGCTGAAGGACGCCGCCGCGACGGGCGGTGCGCACGCCACCGGAGGCGCCACGGGCGGAAGCAGCGGCAGCAGCGGCGGTACGGGCGGCGCCGACGGCACGAGCGGGGCGGGCGGCGGCTCGGGCGCCGGGTCCGGTTCGGGCGCCGGGTCCGGTTCGGGCACCGGTTCCGCGTCGGGATCCGGTTCCGCGTCGGGCGGGGCGCAGGCCGGGCAGGAGAACGGCAGCGGCGACGCGGCCACGGACGCCGGCCGCAGTAACGGCGGCTCGGGCAGCGGCAGCGGCAACGGGAACGGCAACGGGAACGGCACGGGCGGCGGTACCGACGGCGGGGGTGAGCCGGCCAGGGGCAACGGCGGCGGCAACGGCCGCCACCTCGGAGCCCACCACAACGGCACCGGCGGAGGCGTCGGCGGGGGCGGCGACGACACGGAGAGGGGCACCCTGCCCGCTCCGGCCCACCGCCCGGTGAATCCCTCCTGAACTGCGCTTTCGCAGTGCAGGAAAGTTTTTCCCGCACAGGTGTGACGTTTCCGGCCCTTGCTGCGCAGTACTGAGTGAGCCGACTGGTCATCGGCCCTCGCACAGAGCCGGGGTTCCCCCCGTACCCACGGCTCGTGCACCTGGCGCGGGCGGGACACGTTCCCCCGGTCCCGCCCGCGCCCCAAGCCTCCCTCTCACCGGGCGCGGCTCACCAGTGCACGACGACCTTGTCGCCGTTGCCCACCTGCGCGTACAGCCCCGCGATCGCCGCCTCGTCCCGCACGTTGACACACCCGTGCGAGGCGCCCGCGTAGCCCCGGGCCGCGAAGTCCGCCGAGTAGTGCACCGCCTGGCCGCCGCTGAAGAACATCGCGTACGGCATCGGGGCGTCGTACAGCGTGGAGTGGTGGTGCCGGGACTTCCAGTAGACCCGGAACTCGCCCTCCCGCGTCGGGGTGAACTCCGACCCGAACCGCACCGCCATCGTGGAGACGGTCCGGCCGTCGATCATCCAGCGCAGGGTGCGGCTCGTCTTGCTGATGCACAGCACCCGGCCGGTCAGACAGCGCGGGTCGGGCGCGTCGGCGGGCTGGCCGCCCATCAGATACAGCTCCCACTGCCCCGGTTCCCGGGTCATCGCCTGCAGCCGCCGCCAGGTCACGGTGTCGGTCCGGCCCGTCCGCGGCAGGCCGCGCTTGCCCTGGAAGCCCCGCACCGCCCGCTCGGTCAGGTCGTCGTACGTACCGGTCGGGCCGTCGTGGAGCCAGGCGACCTGGCGCAGCCGTGCCTGGAGCTCGCGCACGGCCGGTCCGGCGTCGCCCGGCTCCCACAGCACCAGGGCGGGGGCGGCCGGTGCCGGCCTCTCCTCCGGTGCGCCCGGGCGCCCCGGGCCGGGGCCGGACGCGGAAGGGGAACGGGGCGCCCCGACGTGCACCGGCCCGCGCGGCTCGCCGTCCGGTCCCACGGGCTGCACGGTGCAACCGCCGACCGCTGCCGCCGCCACCACCGCGAGGAGCACAGCCGCCCTCCCCGGCCCGCCCAACCCCCGAGCCCCGCCCAACCCCCGAGCCCAGCCGCCCCTCGTCCCCATCCGGGACCCCCTCTTCCCCGCGTCACCGCGCCGCTGTCCCCTGGCGACCCCCGAGGGGTCCCCTGAAATGTTCCCCGCGCAGGACGCGCCGCGAACGACACGGCATCGTTGTGAGGAAGGTCCCAGCACAGGGCCCTCCATCGGGCGCACGGCCGCCGCTACAGTCCGTCGCGAGGGTCGGTACGTACTGGCGAGTAACTGGCGAATTGAACGAGCGAGCACCCCGGTGCTCAGCGGGAGGCACACACCATGGCGCGCGAGTCGGAGTCCGGACTTCCCATCGAACCGGTGTACGGGCCGGACGCCCTGGAGGGCTGGGACCCCGCCGAGAAGCTGGGGGAGCCGGGCGCGTACCCCTTCACCCGCGGCGTCTACCCGAC